>DBXU01000003.1:0-13680 GCA_002310075.1 Bacteroidales bacterium UBA1204
TCAATTCACCTGTGGGTTTGAACCGCATCTTGCCGAGGTGCTTATACGCCAAATCGGTGCATTCACGGCCACGGGGCGTGCGCATGATGAAGCCTTCCTGGATGAGGAACGGCTCGCAGACCTCTTCGATAGTGCCGGGATCCTCACCCACTGCTGTGGCGATGGTATTGACACCCACAGGACCACCCTTGAACTTGTCGATGATGGTGGTGAGAATCCTGTTGTCCATGTCGTCGAGGCCATGCTCATCCACGTTGAGTGCCTTCAAGCCAATTTTCGCGATGTCTAAAGTGATGGTGCCATCGCCTTGGATTTGGGCGAAGTCGCGCACACGGCGCAGCAGCATGTTGGCGATACGCGGTGTGCCACGGCTGCGACGGGCAATCTCGAAGGCCGCCGTGTCGTCGATAGGCACACGAAGGATGCCTGCCGAGCGCTTCACGATCTTCGACAAGGTCTTAGCGTCATAATACTCCAAACGTTGCTTGATACCGAAACGCTCACGCAGAGGTGCTGTCAGCATGCCGCTACGAGTGGTGGCGCCGATCAAAGTGAAGGGATTCAGTGTGATTTGAATGCTACGGGCGCTGGGACCGGTCTCCAACATGATATCGATGCGGAAGTCCTCCATGGCAGAATAGAGATACTCCTCCACCACAGGACTCAGGCGGTGAATCTCGTCGATGAACAGCACGTCGTTAGGCTCGAGACTGGTGAGCAGACCTGCAAGGTTGCCCGGTTTGTCGAGCACAGGGCCCGAGGTCATCTTCATGCCGACGCCCAACTCGTGGGCGATGATATACGACAAAGTGGTCTTTCCCAGACCTGGAGGGCCATACAGCAAGGTATGGTCGAGGGCTTCGCCACGCTGGGCGGCGGCCTTCACGAAAACGCGTAAGTTGTCAACCACGTTTTGCTGCCCCGCAAAACTTTCAAACATATCGGGGCGCAAGGCGTTTTCGAGATCTCTTTCGGCCTTGGAGAGATGGGAAGCGTTGGCATCGAGGTTACTGTTCATAGATTTGTTTTAGGTCGCAAAGATACAACTTTCGACGGAAATTTGCATATCATTAAAAAAATGTATCTTTGCATCCGAAACTCGAAACACCATGAAACGCATTTTCAGCTTTATCATATTCTTTGCCATTACCGCAACGGCGATGGCACAAAACCTGAACATCCATCAAGACAGCCGCATCAACGCTTTGATTTCAAAACAAAGGGCAATTTACGCTGCCGACAGCACCTTGAAAGGCTACAGAATCCATGTCTTCATGGAAATTGGCAACGAAGCCCTAAAACATGCCGAAGAGACCAAACGCAGGTTTGAGAACGCCTTTCCTGACATTCCCATCTACCTCTCGTATTCGGAGCCATACTTCCGCCTTCGTGCAGGCAACTTCCGTAACCGTGTTGAGGCTGAGAAATGCTTACGCCGCATCAAGCCACGTTTCAAGGAGGCCTTTGTCACCGCCGACGTCATCTACCGTCCCAAAATCAAACTGGGCAATAATGAGGAATAACGGCTAACAGTATAACTTCTCGATATTTCCAACAACGATACCCAAACGCAACACAAATGCCTCTTCGGTGGCGAAGCCGATGTGCGGCAACATGATGAGATTGGGGGCGCCAAACAACGGGTTGTCTTGCTTCAAAGGCGGCTCGCTACCATAGACATCGGTGGCGGCACCCGCAATCTTCCCATCCTTCAAGGCATGGGCCAAGGCCTGTTCGTTCACCACAGGACCACGTGCCGTATTGATCAAGATAGCGCTCGACTTCATCAATGCGAAGTCCTTCTCTGTGATGAAGTCACGCGTCTCGGCGTTCAAGGCGATATGCAAGGTAACGATGTCGGATTCTTTCAACAAAGTATTCTTGTCGACGAAGGTCACGCCCTCGACTTGCTTCTGGGTACGGTTCCATGCCAGCACCTTGCAGCCAAAGGCATTCGCCAATTTGGCCACACGCTGCCCAATGTTGCCCATACCGATGATGCCAACAGTCTTACCCCCGATTTCACGTCCAGGCATGATGCCCTTGCGGTTGCACTGACGTATAATCGCATCGTTTTCAAGCACTTTACGATACACGTCAATCATCAAGGCGATGGTCAGCTCGGCCACGGCCTCGGTGCTGTAGCCCGCCGCGTTCTTCACGACGATGCCGCGACGCTGGCATTCCTCCATGTCGATGTGGTCCAAACCCGTGAAGGCGATGGAGAGCATCTTCAGGTTGGGGCAGGCATCCAAGAAGTCCTTGTGCAACGGGATATTACTCTCGATGATGACCTCTGCGCCTTCGGCGCGACGTTTCAATTCATCTAGGTTCTCGTTGCGGTCGGGGTAGATGACGACTTCGTGGCCGGCTTTTTTCAAGCCTTCGCAGGCGGCTTCGATTTGCTGGACTCTCAAGCCCAGCGGTTCCAGAAAGACGATTTTCATTTTGCGGCAATCATTTCGATTTCGACCAGGGCCTTCTTGGGCAACTCCTTCACGGCGAAGGCGGCACGAGCGGGATAGTCACCCTTGAAATACTTGGCATATACGGCGTTCATCTCACCAAAATAACTCATATCGCCAAGATAGCAGGTCGTTTTCACCACATTATCAAAAGAGCATCCTGCCTCTTTGAGGATGGCTTCAAGGTTTCTCATGCTTTGTTCGGTTTGAGCCGCTACACCTTCCGGCATCTCGCCCGTAGCAGGATTAATGGGAAGTTGTCCAGAAATGAATACCATACCATTGGCTTCAATAGCTTGACTATAAGGTCCGATAGCTCCAGGAGCGTTGTTTGTTGCTATGACTTTTTTCATTGTATAAAGATTTAAACTGATTCCACCTGCAAAAATAGGAAAAAAGGTTATTGGGTTCATCGAAATATATTACCTTTGCAACGTCAAAACAAACAAATCACCATGACTTTCAAACAAGTCCTTCGCAAACTCAACAATAGGTATGTGTATGCTACGTTGGCATTCCTGGGAGTGATACTTTTCATCGACCAGTTCAACGTTTTCGAGCAAAGAAAGCTGAGAAGGATTCTGAAAGACGACAAGGAACAGGTTGAATTCTACAAAAAAGAAATCGAAGAAAGCAAAAAACTGCTAGAAGCCCTGGAAAACGACACGGCCACAATGGAAAAAGTAGCCCGCGAGCAATATATGATGAAACGCGACAACGAAGTCATCTATTTAATCGAGACCCAAGAATGAAGTCGTTTCTCTGCTCAAGAACCATCCCTCTCATACTCTTTTTTCTCCTGACAATTATGTCGGGCTATACTTATGCACAGACTTATACGCTGAACGGAAGGATTACGGATGAAAGAAACCGTCAACCTTTAGCTTTTGTCAATGTGGTCATCAACGACGGACAGGTTGGCACCATCAGCGATATCGACGGTAAATACTCAATTGAATCGACGCAACCCATCCATAAGGTCCAGTTTTCATCCATCGGTTATGAGACCAAAGAAGTGTTGTTGACCGAAGGGATGAAGAAAAGCAACGTCAGGCTAACGCCCAAGACCTTCGAGTTGCATGAAGTAACCGTCAATGCAGGAGAAAACCCAGCACATCGTATCATAGACAGCCTCCTCTCCCATCGCAAAGCTAACAACCCCAATTCATTGGATGCTTACCGTTACCATATCTATGACCAAATGGTCTTCACCATCGACAGCAGTGGCTTTGGTGAAGCTATGGACCAAACAAGCGACAACCTTGACTTGAGAATGTTCGACAGCATCCTAAGGAAAAGTGACCTTATGGTAATGGAAACTGCTTCTGAAGTGCTGTTCAAGTCGCCCGACCACAAATTACAGAACGTGCTAGGCACCAAGGTGGCAGGCATGAAAGAGCCCACCTTCATCTATCTGGTTAACAGCATGCAAAGCATCAGCTTTTATGAAGAAACCATCAACATTACTGGAACAGAATACGTCAATCCCATCAGCAAAAACTGCAAGACACACTACTTCTTCACTTTGGAAGCCGTCAGTCCTATCACCCAAGGCGACTCGCTGTATGTGATTTCTTTCCATCCCATGAAAGGAAGCACCTTCGCCGGACTACGCGGTTCAATGACCATCAGCTCCGATGGATGGGCTTTGCAAAGCGTCAAAGCCTCGCCCAACGAACAAGGGGGGCTATACACTGTAACCATTCAACAACTCTATGAGAAGCATGACAGCCGATGGTTCCCCAAACAGCTGAACACCAACCTGAAATTTCCCAGCATGGTAGTCGATGTAGGCGGCAACACATTCCCTATGGTTGCCATTGGCAAGAGTTATTTGACTGACATTGAAATCAACCCTGAAATAAAGAAACATTCTTTTTCCGACATCGAAATCAAGGTCGACCCCGACGCCGCCTACCGTGACGAGACTTTCTGGAACGCCCATCGCATCGATTCGCTCACTGAGAGAGTAAGAGCTACTTACATCCTTGTCGACTCCATCACGGAAGGTAGCGACATCTTCGACCGTGTTTTGGGAACGACCCAAAAACTTATGGAGAATTCCGCCTTCCCCATAGGACCTATCGACCTCAACCTCGGCAACCTTCTTAACATTTCAGGTCAACGTGGTTTGTTTTTCGGTCTGGGAGCCACCACCAACGACCGCCTCTCGCGAGTGGTCAGCCTCAACGGCTATTTCGGATATTGGACCCGTTTGAAACGCCTGGATTATGGAGGAGGATTTGATTTGAAACTGAATCGGCAGCGACAAATGGCGTTTGGCATGCATTACAGCAACAGGTCGGAACCCATTGGCGAGTTTGGAGGCTTCCAAGAAAGCTATTCCCTTCTCTCAGAAAACGATTACAAATACACGTTCTACGAAAACATCCACGCACGACGCAAACGTCTCGACGTCGACTTTGCTACCCGTTTTGCACGCCATTTCAAAGTCTTCTTGAACCTCAGTGTAAGCAACAAACAATACAACGCCCAATTTTTCCACATCCCCTCCGATTCACTGACAGTAGCTCGATACACACAAGCCGAAATCAAACTCCGTTTCGCTTATAAAGAAAAATTTCTTAGTACTCCACAAGGTATCCGTTCTTTAGGAACCACCTACCCTATCCTTTGGCTTTCCTATATGCATTCATTTCCTATTTTGGGCGGACAATTTGAGTACGACAGATTCAAGCTAGAAGTCTCCAAAAACATATATACTCCATACATGGGCGTTTCGAAAATCATGCTTCAGGCGGGCTATGCTACAAAGAGCTGCCCTGTGATGGAAACCTTCGATATCCTCGGCACTTATGATTATTTTGGACTCTACTCACCTGGCAGTTTCAGCACGATGAGGCTTGATGAGTTCTTCTGCGATCGTTTTGTGGCTCTATATTTGAGCCATAACTTCAGTGGGATGTTATGGAAGACCCATTCCGAATGGTTCAAGCCCGAGTTGGTCGTAATCACCAACCTAGGCTGGGGCGACATGCCCAGGGCTCGCGCATATCCCGACAAGAACTTTAAGACCATGGAAAAAGGCTACTTCGAGAGCGGCTTCGTCGTGAAAGGTCTGCTCAACTTACCTTTGGTTAAAGTCGGATTAGGAGCCTTTTACCGTTACGGGGCCTATAGCTTAGAGAATGTATGGAACAGCTTTGCCTTCAAATGGAGCGCCACTTTTACCTTATAAAACCATGAAAAGAAAAGCATTTTTACTTATCCTCGCCATCGGGCTTGCCTCTTGCAGCCAACAGCCTCCTAAAATCACACTTCAAGGGCTGGCGCAAGGATCATACTATGCTATCACTTATTTCGATGAACAAAACCGCAATTTCCAATCAGACATTGACTCGATTTTCCATGCTGTTGACATGTCGGTCAACCTTTGGGTCGACAGCTCCATCATCTCCAGAGTGAACCGTAATGAAGACGTTGCCCTCGACGCCATCTTCATCGACAACTTCCACATAGCACAAGAAGCGGCACGAATTTCCGACGGCTATTTCGACCCCACTGTATCACCCATTGTAGCAGCTTGGGGGTTCAGTTATAAGAAAGGCGACACCCTCACAACACGGCTCATTGACAGCTTGCGCAACCTGGTGGATTACAGAAAAATACGCATAGAAAAAGGCAGGATTGTAAAAGACAACCCCGCCATAACCCTGGATTTCAACGCCATCGCTCAAGGTTATACCTCCGATGCGATTGCAAAGTTCCTGGATAGTAAAGGCATCAAAAACTATTTGGTCGACACCGGTGGTGAAATCATGGCCAAAGGGAGCAAACCAGATGACAAGCCATGGATTGTGGGCATTGAAAAACCTGCCAAGGACAAGGATTCAGAGCAAGTGATACATGCCCGTGTAGCCTTGCGGAACAAAGGGTTAGTCACTTCAGGCAGTACCCGAAAATATGTAGAACGCAACGGCAAACGCTACTCCCACTGCATTGACCCCAAGACAGGGTATCCCGTCGAACACAATGTATTGAGTGTCACCGTACTGGCTGATAATGCCACATGGGCTGATGCCCTCGCCTCTATCTGCATGGTGATGGGACTCGAAGCGTCACTGCCAATCATCCAAAGTCTGGAGGGCGTAGAAGCGTATTATATCTTTGTAAACGAAATGGGAAATTTGGAAACTTTCGCCACCGAGGGTTTCATCACCTTAGAATAAAGCCATGGTCATTCTTTTCAACAAACCCTATGGCGTGTTAAGCCAATTCACCCCCGAGGCAGGACATCGAGCTCTCGATGAATTCGGATTCCCATCCAATGTTTATGCTGCCGGTCGGCTAGATCACGACAGCGAGGGCGCTTTGCTGCTCACAGATGACGGAAAACTGATCAAGAAACTGCTCGACCCCAAGTTTGAACATCCGCGCACCTATCTGGCACAAGTGGACGGACAAATCACCCCAGAAGCCATACGTCAGTTATCCAATGGAGTAGTCATCAAAGGATACAAAACCAAGCCATGCAGGGCTGAGATGGTAGAGACGCCCGAAGGGCTGTGGGACAGGATGCCTCCCATCCGCTATCGTGCCGCCATCCCTACCAGTTGGGTACGTCTCACCCTCATCGAAGGGAAAAATAGGCAAGTACGCCATATGACAGCAGCTGTTGGCTTTCCCACTCTGCGACTCATTCGTATCCAGATTGGAAATATCGCCTTGGGCAACCTTCAACCCGGGGAATGGAAAATCATCACTGGCCGTGTGATTTAAGCAGTAAAGGAACAAAAAAAAGAAAGCCGCTTAGCGGCTTTCTTTGGTACTCCCGCAGGGGGTCGAACCCNNNNTGATTAAGAGTCAGGTGCTCTACCAACTGAGCTACGGAAGCATCGTTTTGTGGCTGCAAAAATACAACCTTTTTCCTTATCATGGACAATTTTCAACAACTTTTTTTCTTTTTGTTTTATAAAAACCTATTTATCAGTGCATTAAAATAAGCCTCTCGTTGTTTTACAGGCTTTAAAACAATCATTTACAATTCTTCTTTTCCCAAATCGCAGATTCTTCCTATTTTTGCTGCTTCAATCGCTTTCCCCTCCATGAAGAACAAAAACCGAAACTCACTTTTAAGACGCCTGCTTGGGAATGACATCACCACGTTAATTCTCAGACTATTGACAGTTTTCTTTATCATGGGCCTTCTGAGAATTGTTTTTTACATGATTGACAAGCCCATGCTGGGCCATATCAGCGATTTTGAAGAATGCTGGGCTATAGTTAAAGGAGGACTCCGTTTCGACACTATGTCGATACTTTGGGCCAATAGCCTTTTCATCCTGCTCTCCATCCTACCCTTTCGCTTTCGCGAACACAGATGGTATCAAGGTATCCTATATGCCATTTTCCTAATTACCAATATTGCCCTTATTATTGTTAATAGTGCCGATGTGGTCTATTTCGCCCACACGATGAAACGTCTCACCCTTGAAGACACCCATTTCTCAAGCAACTCCAACAACCTACCCATTATCCTTGATTTTATCCAACGCAACCTGCCTCTTATCATCATTAGCCTTGTCTTAATCGCACTCCTCGTCTACGCATGGCATTACATCAAATACCAACCCACCAAGGTCACTAACAACAAGCGCTATTACCTTTGCAACATCGTTGCCGCCATCCTCATCGCTTTCCTATGCGTCAGCGGGATGCGAGGCACATTTAACCCCACCAAACCCTGGGTCAAGATGGAAGAGGCGGCCAAATACTCAGTTGAAAAAACCTGGCTTACACTCAGCAACCCATATTGTTTCTTAAGGTCATTAGATAAAGCTACAGAATACGATAAGGCTGATTGCTTCGGTCATGCAGAAATCGACTCTCCTTTTACGCCCATACATCACATCGACAGCTGCCTTCATGATTTAGGGCAACGTAACGTGGTTGTTTTTATCTTGGAAAGTTTCAGCAAGGAACACTCAAAGTACCTTAACCCTCAACTATACAAAAATGAAGATGGCTATACCCCTTTCCTTGACTCGCTGATGCGTGAGGGGTACACTTTTGTCAACGCCTTTGCCAACGGCATGAAATCCATCGAATCAGTCCCCGCCATACTTGCCTCCATCCCATCGTTCAAGACCTCGTTTGCCACCATGCCTGAACTATTCGGAGACTTCGAAGCCATGCCCGAGGTACTGGCCAAACAAGGGTATCATACCTCTTTTTTCAGCGGCAGTGAACGTAATTCCATGGGCTTTGAAGAGATCTCTCAACGCTTTGGGGTACAACACTGTTACTGTCGTGATGAATACGAGGCCTCCTACCCGGTGAACGATAACACAATTGAGCCTTTTTGGGGTGTTTATGACATGCCTTATTTCCTTTTCATGGCTGATGAGATAGGAAAGATGCCGGAACCTTTCTTTGCCTCGGTCTTTAATCTCACCTCACACCATCCCTACCGAGTGCCCCCCGACCAGGCCGAAATCGTTCCACAAGGCCATACGCTAGAGCAGAGAGTTGTAGCCTACACCGACCTTTCGTTGCGTACCTTTTTTAATCGTGTGAAAACCGAGCCATGGTTCGATAACACACTTTTCGTTTTCGTCGCCGACCATGTGTCGCCCATTTGCTATGACCCGCAGTCTTACACCATGAAAGGGCATTCCTCCATTATTGAGTTCCTATACACATCTGACAGCACCCTTTGCGGAATTGACAGCACCATTGTGCAACAACTCGACATCATGCCTACCGTATTGGGGTTGGTCGGAAACAAAAAGCCTTATTTTGCTTTTGGCCGCGATGTGTTCAACGAACCAGAGCGAAAACCCGTCGCCTTCAACAGCGTTAATCGGGTGTACCAATGCATCACCGATGCCTCAACCTTCTATTTCGACACAGACAAAACCTTGAAATACATCGGCAGTAAACCAACTCAAGACAATGAAGGTTTCGTCAAATCCATGCTGCAACGCTATGCAGAATGTCTTGACAACAAGAAATATACTGCCAACTAAAAGAACATAGTCTGACAACGAAGAAAAAGACTAATTTTGTCGTCAAAACAACGAATCATGGGAAACGAAAGAAACACCGACAAACTGGCTGGTTACCTCATAAAACTAGGAGGATTGGCCATTGTGCTAGCCTTATGCTGGTATTTCAAGAACGTCTTGATATATATCATCGCCGCTTTTGTGGTATCACTCATCGGGCGCCCAGTTATGCGACTGTTGCGTAAGATAAAGATCAAAGGGAAATCAGCTCCCGAATGGTTGTTGGCCATACTAACCATAATCATCATCATTGCCCTGCTGATTCTTCTCATCACCCAATTGATCCCCATCGTTTCAAGTATCATCAAAGACGCCTCATCCTTACAAGACTCCACTTATTTCGAGTCGAATCCTATCGACAAGTTGAATGAATGGATCATTGGTTTGTTCCCCAATTTGGACCACAACTTCAACATCGTTACCCTCGTCACAGAGAAAGTCAGAGAATTGGTTGACTTCGGCAAAGTGAGCGGCATCGTCGGATCCGTCGCCTCGATGGTGACAAGCCTCTTCGTTGCCTTGTTCTCAGTAGTGTTCATCTCGTTTTTCTTCCTCAAGGAAGAAGGACTGTTTGAGCGCATCATCTGCGCCTTGGTACCCGACAAACATGAACTGACATTGAGCAAAACTTTGGGTGAAATCAAGGAATTGCTGTCGCGCTATTTCGTCGGCCTGTTCATCGAAATGCTTGGCGTGGCCGTTGTCGACTTCCTCGGTTTATGGATTATTGCCCGCCTCGATTTCAGCTATGCCATCGGCATCGCCTTCATAGCAGGACTGCTCAATGTAATTCCTTACGTTGGCCCCATCATCGGCGAGGCCATTGGTGTACTGTTCGGCATTGTGTTGAAGCTTGGCACAGGCGCTGGCTTGAATGTAAACATATGGATCTTTGCTCTTATCATTTTGGCCATCATGCTTACCGCCCAGCTCATCGACAACTTCATCTATCAGCCTCTCATCTATTCGACGAGCATCAAGGCTCATCCTCTAGAGATCTTTATAGTGTTGCTCATGGCGGGTCACATCGGCGGCACCATTGGTATGCTGGTGGCCATACCAGCCTATACTGTTTTGCGTGTCATCGCAATTCGTTTCTTTTACCAATACAAGGTGATACAACGTCTTGTCCCCGACCTAAGCGAGGAGGACAAAATCATCGAGAATATCGACTAGACGCCGTATCTCGGCATTATCGGCCCCTGTTTTTCTGGAATGCCAACCTTTCGTCACCATTCAAAAGATGGATGATGCCGCAATAATGGTAGCCATGCCGTTCCAAGCCTTTACGCATGATGATGTTGGCTTCATGAGTGTCAATACGAATGTTAGGTGACACAGCCTCACAATAGTACAACACAACGTCCAAGATGCCATGCGATTCAGGTGTGCTTGCAATGCGATGAATCACATGGTAGGGTTTCTCGTCAAGCCACTGGCCATCATAGATGATATTGTAAGTCACCTCAGGACTAGGCAACAAGGCAAAGGTACCGACAATTGTTCCCGATTTATCCACTATGACATGACTACCACCCGTTTCAATATCTTTACGAAACATGTCGTCGCGCGGATAGCCATCGGGCCATTGGAAAGTGTTTCCATAACTGCGCATGATTTCACGTGCTTGGTCGCGAAGCCCAAGAATGATAGGCAAATCGTCGAGAGTAGAATGCCGCACTGAATACCCAGAAAGGAAAACCCTCACCATGGCATTGAATGCTTTAGGATTCTTGTTGGCCACAAAATGGTCACCATCGAGGATAGCTAGTTGTGCATTAGGCAGACTATTGTAAATAAGCCTTGTATGCGACTCCTTGATCATGTCATTGGTGCCAGCCACAACCATGATGGGCATGGACAGTCGGCTCAATTCTGAAGGCTCAATATGGGGCTCGTTCACCATCAGGCCGAGCATTTCGGCATTTTGCTTGGCTTTTTCCGATTTCTTCGAAAACAGTTTTGCAATGCGGTAACCGATTTCGATAGGCCATTGGTACAAAGGCTTCACACCTCTCGGAAACAGATTGGCACCGTCAATAATCATTTTGTCAACTTTTTCAGGGTACTTCAAAGCAAAGGTCAAGGCGATATTTCCCCCATCGGAAAAGCCAAGCAAAATGGCCTTTTCCATCCCTTTTTCATCCATGAAATCATTCAAGTCCTCCGCAAATTGTTGTATGGTGAAAGGTTTCTCTCCTCTCGGTGATTGGCCGTGGCCACGCGTGTCGATAGCGATGACACGATAATCCTTTGAGAAAAAGGGGATTTGATGATCAAAGTAGTTGCAACTCTCTCCATTGCCGTGGAGCAGAATCAGCGGTTGGCCTTGGCCTTGTTCGATGTAGTTTAGTTTGATATCCATAGGTTTTTGTCTTATTGAGTTTCCCCTTCGGGGAATGGAGATGCATTTGTTTTGTTAACCGCGGCGGCAAGCAACGTCTACGACTCGTAAGCTTTAAAAGCCGCCGCTGGCAACTATATGCCCCAGCTCCATTCCCGAAGGGAATCTATTCACATATACTTTTTCCTTTCTTCATCCGTAAACTTCTCAATGGCATACCGCAACATAGTGCGCGGCATAGTTGTATATCTGGTTGAAAGCCAGTCTTTCAGTCTTTGCTCATCACGTTTTCCCGCCTCGCGAAGCAGCCAGCCGACGGCTTTTTGTAAAAGGTCATGTAAGGGCTGTGGCTTGTTCAAAAAGAGTTCAGCGATGGCATAAGTGTCGTCCAACTCGCCGTGACGCAGAAACTGCATCGTACTGACCATACCAATGCGTTGTTCCCATATCGTCTTGCCATCGCGGGCTAGGTCGTAGAGTAAGGTTCGATCCTTATCTAAAAGCCAGACACCAAGCAACTCGTAGCACGACAAGTCAACCAAATCCCAGTTATTAATGAACTCGGTATGAGACAAATAGAAGTCAACACAGCATTGTTGTAAAACCTTATCTTTCTTAGCGTGTTTGAAGATTTGTACCAAGGCCAGTAAGGCAGCCAATCGAATCTCGTGATACTCGGAACAAATGCAAGCCTCCAAGTCGTCGAATGAACTATCCTGCCAACATTGTTTCACCACATCACGCGTGACAGGTACCTTGATGCCAAGGAACTTGTCGCCTTCGCCGTATTGCCCCTTCCCCGTCTTGAAGAAACGCGACAGGTTGACGGCCTGCTCGGGGTCTTGGCGGGAGAGAATCTCGTTATAGAGTTTACACTTCATGCCTTTTTCTTTTTGATGCCCAACACACACCATCTGACAAACGGAATACGGCGAATGATCTCATAAAGCACTGGCGACAAAACCATGACCGCCAAGAAAAGGATGACATACATCATCCAAGGTGCCAACGAGGTGTAGTATTTCATCATATAGCCAAACGAGGCAATCACCAGATAATGAACGATATAGATGCCATAACTCGAACGGGTCATATAACCTGCGAAAGCTCCCGTACGGTTAAAGCGCGCCTTAAACCAACCCATCATGGCGAGACACATTAGCCAACCATAAAGACAGTTAAGCGGACTACCCAAATACTGAGGTGAAGTGTTGTCCTGACCGAAGGTAGTGATGATTAGGACCGTGCCAGCAACGACGGCACATGCCAACAACGGAATCCAAGCCTTCGCGAGTTTCTCCTGCACTTCGTCGTGCGAGAACACGAAATAACCCAGCAGGAAGGGAACCAAATAGAACAGGGGCTTATACAAGTTCATGAGGCCATCCAACGATTCGGGGCGCGGATTTTTGATGAGCGTCTGCTCACCAACCCAAAACAGCACACCCAGCAGGATGATGACAACAAGGTTGGCCTTCCCGCACAAATTCCAGAATTTGTCTTTCCTGTCAATCACACGCACAAAAAGCAACACAAGGCAAAGTAGCCACAACACCTGGATAAACCACAACGGTCCCGTGCCGCTTATGGCCATCATGAAATACTTTGCTATTGCAGGCACGCCTTCAAACACACCTTGCCTTGAGGCAACAACGGTATTGAAATAACCCACCATCCAATGGAACACAAAGAGGCCTATCGTTCCTGGCACCAATAGTTTGCGCGTACGCAACTTGAACCATTCCTTGCCAGATTGCTTTTGCAGTGCATATCGGGAGCTGGCACCGGCCAATAAAAACAATAGTGGCATGAACCAAGGATAGAGGATATACATGACGACATC
>DBXU01000003.1:13763-16675 GCA_002310075.1 Bacteroidales bacterium UBA1204
AGCACCAAGAGCACCGTCACCCAACGAAGGTTATCCATCCAATGTTTGCGTTCCATCACTTGCCCTCCCCTAACATTTCATCGATTTTATCCTGAAATATCTCGGTCTTCAAAACGGCCATGCCTTTCGAATCACCAAGTACCAACAGGCTGTCACCGGCCTTGATACCATAAATCTCACGGGCTTCTTTGGGGATGACGATTTGTCCCCTCTCGCCCACTTTCACTACACCAAAGATGTATTTACCTTGTTCTGCTAACATAATATGTTTGATTTGTATGATTATTCATATTTTGCAGCAAAAGTAGGAAAAGTTTTCATTACTTGTATCATTTCAAGCCAAAAAATGGCATTTTTTGATGGTTTTTTCTATTTTTGCATTCAAATCGAAGTCAAATAATCATATTCAAAATGAAAAAGATAACCTTACTCCTAGTTCTTGCCTTGAGCACTCTGTTTGCCATGGCACAAAATGGCCGCATTGACTTGCGCCACGAAACGAAAGCTGAAATCACGCACAGCGAGTTCAACAACCTCCGTGCCACCTTCAGCTATGGCTCCATCGAGAGCATTGAGATTGCTACCGAAAGAGGCGCCTTCTCCGAAATCGCCATCGAAGGCACTTACGCTTCGGGCGAAATCGGCACGCCCGAACTGCCTGCCTCTCATCAACTGCTGGCTGTGCCTTTTGGTGCCACGCCTCGCGTCAGCGTGATCAACTACACGGCAACGGATTACCGCCTCTCTGATTATGGCATCGGTACCATCCTGCCGCATCAGCCTTCTGTCCGTAAGGACCAGAATCCTGATGAAGTTGAATTTGTGTACAATGCCGCTGCCTACCAAACCCGCAGCCTCGCCACGGCTCCTGAAGCCAGCGTCGAGGTGCAAGGCACCATGCGCGGTATCCGCATCGGTTCTTTGGTTATCAACCCCGTGAGCTACAATCCCGCCTCCAACACCCTGCGCGTGTTTAACGACATCGAGGTGGAAGTGAGCTTCGATGGCGCTGACCGCACTGAGACCGAACGCATGCTGCTCAGCACCTATAGCCCTTACTTCGACATCGTCTACAAGCAGATGTTTAACTATCGCCAAATCATGGATGTGTATGACGACCACCCGGACCTGATGGACTATCCTGTCCACATGATCGTCATCACACCCGAAAACTATATCTCCGCCTTGCAGCCTTGGATCAACTGGAAGATCCAAAAAGGCTTTGACGTGAACGTGGTGACTACGGCACAAGCCGGCGGCAACTACAACGCCATTCAGTCCTACGTGCAGAACCTTTACAATATGGGCGTCAACCAAGGTGCCACGCCGACCTTCGTCATCCTGGTGGGCGACACGGGTCAAATCCCTGGAAAAACCAGCGGTAATACCACTGGCAAGGTGACTGACCTTTATTATGGTTCGATTGACGGCGACTACTTCCCGGATATGTTCTACAGCCGTATGTCGGCAGAGAGCCCTGATCAGGTGACCGCCATCGTCAACAAGATTCTGCAATACGAGCAATACACGATGCCCGACCCAAGCTATCTCAACAACGTGACCCTCATCGCTGGTTGGGACAGCTATTGGACCAATTACGTCGGCAAACCCACCATTCAGTATGCCTTACAGTATTATTACAACACTGCACATGGTTTCACCAATGTATATAACTGGTTAGGCCAACCTTATACAAACTGCTACAACTCGTTGAGTACCGGTACCGGTTTTGTCAACTACACTGCCCACGGCAGCGAAACCGCTTGGTCAGACCCTCAACTGACCAAAAGCCAGGTGAACGCGCTTACCAACACCAATAAATACTTCCTCGCTATGGGCAACTGCTGCTTGACAGGTAACTTCGGCCACAGCCAACCCTGCTTCGGCGAGGCCATGCTTCGTGGCGAGAACAAAGCCGCCTATTCCTACATCGGCTCTTGCCCCGTAACATATTGGTATGAGGACTATTATTTCGGCGTTGGTGCCACCAACACTTTCGGTCAAATGCCGAACATCAACAACACGGCTACTGGCGTTTATGATGGCATCTGGATGGACGACACTTATAATACAGTATCTTCTATCGTCTTCCTTGGCAACTTGGCAGTGTGCTACGCCCATGCCGGAAATTATCAAACCAGTGCCAGCCCGACCTACTACTGGCAAGCCTACCACGTGCTTGGCGACGGCTCCATCATGCCCTATCGCGTGAATCCTACACCCAATACCGTCAACCACGCTAGCACCTTCCCCGCTGGTGCCACCTCGTTCCAAGTGAGCGCCCAAGCCGGATCTTATGTTGGCATCTCGCAGAATAACGTCCTGAAAGGCGCCGCTTTGGTACCTGCTTCTGGCACAGTCAACGTACAAGTTGCAGCCGGCATCACCTCTGGCCAAGTCAGAATCGTGGTCACAAAGCCGCAACGCCAGCCCTACATACAAGACATCAACGTAGGCGGCGCTCCGCAAACTTATACCATTACCGTTTCAGCCAGCCCGGCCAACGGCGGCACCGTCACAGGCGGTGGTTCCTATAACCAAGGCGCCAACTGCACCGTTACGGCCACTGCCAACAGCGGCTACACCTTCACTAACTGGACTGAGAATGGCAATGTGGTATCCACACAAGCCAACTACACCTTCACCGTGAATGGCAACCGCACCTTGGTGGCCAACTTCCAGGCACAGNNAGCTACACCATCACCGTGTCGGCTAACCCGACTAACGGCGGCACTGTCTCTGGCGGAGGTACCTATCAGCAAGGTCAGTCGTGCACCGTACATGCTACCGCTAATACCGGTTACACCTTCACCAACTGGACCGAAAACGGCACCGTGGTATCCACGCAAGCCAACTACACCTTCACCGTGAACGGCAACCGCACGCTGGTGGCCAACTTCCAGGCACAGCCT
>DBXU01000003.1:16682-39069 GCA_002310075.1 Bacteroidales bacterium UBA1204
CAGAGCTACACCATCACCGTGTCGGCCAACCCGACTAACGGCGGCACCGTCACAGGTGGTGGTACTTACCAACAGGGACAAAGCTGCACCGTACATGCGACACCCGCCACGGGCTACACCTTCTTGAGATGGACGGAAAATGGCACGCAGGTCAGCAGCAGCGCCAACTACACCTTCACGGTGAATGCCAACCGCACTCTCGTGGCCCATTTCCAAGTCCAAAGCTACAACATCACCGCCACGGCCGACCCGACCAACGGTGGCACAGTGACTGGCGGAGGATACTACAACTACGGTCAAAGCTGCACGCTGACAGCCACACCTGCTGCTGGCTATACCTTCGTTAATTGGACCAGAAACGGCACGCAGGTCAGCACCAACCCCAGCTACACCTTCACAGTGACCGGGGCAGGAGCTTATGTGGCTCATTTCGAGGCGCTGCCGCCTTGCGAGGCTCCAAACGATGTTACCGCCTCATGGCTGTTCTATACCGACATCAACATTAGCTGGTCTCCCGTCCAGAATGTTGAAACCTACAAAATCTACCGCAATGGGACCCTTATCACATCGGGATTCCCATACACCAGCTATAACGATACTGAGTTGCCTTATGGCGAGTACTGCTACACGGTGGTTTCAGAATGCCCTCAAGGCGATTCCGAACCTTCCAACGAATCGTGCGTCACGCTGTCCATCCCCTGCGATGCACCTTCAAGCTTCACCGCAGATTATGTCTATGTGAGCGAGGATGACATGGGTATTCAACTGGAATGGCACTACACAACAATGGCCATCCTTCCCGAGTACTTCAACCTTTACCGCTCGAACGACGGCGGTGCAAACTATGAACTGGTTGAAAACATCATTCCGCAAGGCACATTCAATTACAGCTATTTCGATGCTGCCGGCATCGGATCCTACAGATACATGCTGACCGCAGAATACCACTTCGACGGGCAGATCTGTGTTTCCGAAGCGGTATATGCCGAAACCGAGGTGACTAGTGTAAGCGAAAACGGCCTTTCGACAGAATCAGGAAACTTCACGGTCTACCCCAACCCCGTCAAAGATAAGCTGAGCGTTGAGGCACAAGTGGTCCTTGGCACCGTGGAGATCTACAACCTCATGGGCACATTGATCTACAGCCAGAGAGATTGTGCCAACAAGGTGGAAATCAACACTTCCGACCTACCTTCAGGCATCTATTTCATCCGCATGACGAATGACAACGCCTCTGAAACTAGAAGGTTTGTGAAAGAATAAAACTGGATTATTCTAAAAAAGAAGGGATGCACATGATGCATCCCTTCTTTTTTTATTGCGCCGCCGCGCGGCTTTGGTTGACAATCCAAACGCCTGTGAAAACCAGTACCATGGCCAATATCTTCTTCCAAGTGAGATGATCCAAACCGATGATGATGCTGATAAGTGTGGCAATGATAGGCTGCACATAATTGTACATGCTAACCAAGGTGGGGCGTAGTCTTTTTTGTCCGATAGGGATCAGAAAATAGGCCACAAATGTAGCAAAGACCACCACAAAGGCCACCTGCCACAGCACCTTGCTCTCCATCTGATCGAATGGCACATGGGCTAGATGCCGCGCATTGAACGGCAATGCCACCAACATGGAGAACAGAAACATCCATTTCATGAAGGTGACCACGTTGTATCTCGAGATAAGCGGGCGGAAAATGCCAAGATAAAGAGCAAAGGTCAGACCGTTGACGACAACCAACACAATGCCCATGGGCTTCGTCTCAGAGGCACCACCACCCAGCCCTACCGAGTTAAAAATCAAAAATAACACACCCGCCAAGCTCACCAGCACACCACCGATTTTTTTGAAGGTAATAGGCTCTTTCAAAGCAACGGCAGCCACCAACATGGTTAAGATAGGCGTACACGTGTTGGTAATGCTCGTATCGATGGAGGTCGTCATCGTGATGGCCTTCAAGAAACTGATCTGGGTTAGGAAGAGGCCTAGCATGGAGGCGATGAAAATCTGCCCCATGTCCTTCAACGGCACCTTCTCCTTGGGCATGAACAGCGACAACAGCCAAAACAAGGCTGTGGCGCCCATTGCCCTCAGGCAAAACAAATCCATGGGTGTCAGCACATGCGCATTCGAGATATTCTTGCAGCACACAATGTTGAACCCAAAGATGCAGTAGGCACCGAAACAGGCGAGATGCCCTATAAGTGTGGACTTATTCGATCCAGTAGACATAATTCTCCTTGCGCGGACGGGCTTCAGGGTAGTCGCCGTTCACATAGCCGAGGATGCAGTTGCCGATGCCGACATATTTCGAGGTGTCGATGCCGAGGCCAGCCAAAATGGCTTTGCCTTCCTCGGTCTCGAAGACCTCCTTAGCGCGATGGATCCAGCAGGAACCGAGGCCTTTTGCATGAGCTGCATTAAGCAGGTTACCCATGACGAGCGAACCATCTTCTTTCCAAGTCATGGCAGCCGTGCTGTCGGACAGCACCACCAGCACTACGGGAGCGCCATAGAACGGGTCGTCGTCGGCACCCATCACAGCGGCGTTGAGGCGGCTCATTTGGTCGCGCACCTCACGGTTGGTGACTGCAATGATGATAGGGGCTTGGCGGTTCATGCCCGTGGGGGCATAGGTACCTGCCTCACAGATTTCTTCGATAACCTCCTTAGGAGGAATCTGGTCGGTGTAGCTGCGGATGCTGCGGCGCGTCAGCAGGTCTTGCATAGTCGTATTCATGGTAGTTTCGTTTTTGTTGTCATCCGTAGTGACGGCTTGATTGCCACATGAGCAGAAAGCGGCAAAAGCCGCCAATGTGATGATGTACAGAAAATGTCTCATTCAGATATTGTTTAGTGAATTTCGCGACAAAGGTACGCATAAATTTCGCAATTTTGCAGCCGCAATTTAGAACTAAATGCAAAAAATAAAGAGTTACGTCCTCCCCATCGCCATTATTCTGGGCTTGTTATTGCATAACACTTGTGCGGCTTTCAGTGTGGTGGTGCCTTATATCATCTTCACCATCCTATTGCTGACTTTTACGGCCGTTGACATTCGTAAGTTACGTTTCAAGCCATTGTTTATTTGGATCATCCTCTTTCAGGTTGTGGTGAGCCTAGGAGGCTATTATTTGCTACGGCTCTTGCATTTCAACGAAATTGTTGCCGAGGGCGTACTCATAGGCGTATTGTGTCCCGTAGCGGCTTCTGTTGCCGTGGTGAGCACCATGCTAGGCGCCGACCGCAACACGGTGACATCGTACACTGTCATCGGCAACCTGATGGTTTCGTTGGTGGCCCCCATCTATTTCTCTTTCATCGGCGTCAACCAAGACATGCCTTTCTGGGCTTCCTTTATGCAAATCTTGCGTCGTATCGGCACCGTCATCGGCTTGCCGTTTTTCATCGCCTTGGCCTTACAACTTTGCCTGCCCAAGGTAAACCGTATCATCAGCCGATACAAAGGTTTGGCCTTTTACCTTTGGGCTGTTGCCTTGCTGCTCACCTTAGGTCAAACCATCCATTTCATTTTCCTCAATGGCGAAGGCAACTGGAGTAGCATCCTGTGGCTTGGCATCTCCGCTTTGCTGTTTTGCATCCTTCAATTTGGGCTAGGCAAATGGATTGGCCACAAGTATGGCGACACCATCGCTGGTGGGCAGCTCTTAGGACAGAAAAACTCTGCCATGGGCATCTGGATGGCCAATCATTACCTGCACCCTTTAGCATCGGTGTATTTGGCATTTTATTCCGTTTTCCAAAACCTGTTCAACAGTTGGCAGCTGTGGTATCAAGGGAGGAAGAAGAAATAGTGGTTTCTTCCATCGCGAGTATAATGACAGAAACAAAAAAAAGCGCCAATTGGCGCTTTTTTTGATTAATAAATCCCTTAAACCTTACAGCTGACTGTAGGGAGGCGAGAAGGTGTCGCCTAGGCTGACGTCACCCGTGCTCAGGCCTTTCTTCAGCCAACGGGAACGCTGGGCGCTGGTGCCATGGTTGAAGGTCTCAGGCATGGTGCGGCCATAGGCTTGCTTCTGCAGGTAGTCGTCGCCGATCTTGGAAGCAGCATTCAAAGCCTCTTCAATGTCGCCGTCTTCGAGCGAACCAAACAGCTTGTTGTCGTTGTTGGCCCACACACCAGCGAAGAAGTCGGCCTGCAGCTCGAGGCGCACACTGATTTCATTCGACTGTTTTGTGTTTTGGCCGTAACGGGCCATCTGCTGATGAGCTTGCCCAAGGATGCCGAGCTGGTTCTGCACATGGTGACCCACCTCGTGGGCGATAACATAAGCATAAGCGAAGTCACCGTCGGCACCGATTTGTTTTCTCATGCTCTTGAAAAACTCAAGGTCAAGGTATACCGTCTCATCGGCGGAGCAGTAGAACGGTCCGCTGGCCGAGGTGGCGTTGCCACAAGCCGAACTGACAGCATCGCTGAAGATAACCATCTTAGGCGGCTGATACGTGCGGCCCATCTTCTTGAACTCACGGTCCCACACGTCTTCGGTGCCGGCCAGGATGCGCTTGCAGAAGGTCATCAGCTCCTTGTCGACCTCACTGTAGTCCTGCTCATCGACATATTCAGTCGTGTTGCTCTGTTGCTGTTGTTCGAGCATGGGGCTGATGTCGACCCCCAAGAAGCTCTTCAACAGGAAATAAATCAAAAGTCCGCCAAGGCCGACGCCGCCGGCGGCTGCCACCGCCCTTTTACCACGGCGGTCTTCCACGTTCGTACTTTCTCTACGTCCTTCAAGTTTCATAGTTATTCGTATTTGATGATTAATCTGAGAGCAAAAATAGGCAAAAAGTTCTACAAACAATTGTTTTTCTGAAAAAACTGTATTTTTGCCATAGAAAAACTTTAATCTCATCACTATGAAAGCATACGTCAACGACATTGAAGTGCGCACCTACTACGGCGCCAAAGTGAAATCGGTGGTGCTGGCCTATTGCCGCGCTCACAATCTTCCCCTGAAACTCGACGACGTCGAAGTACGCGACGCCTACGGCAACATCGTAGACCTCGGCGGCTCGCTACGTGCCAATTCCAGAATCTACGTAAAATTTTAAAGGCCATGAAACGCTTTGCTACATTGGCGGCCTTTGCCGTCCTGCTTTGCCTTGTCGCTTGCCAGCCCAAGGAACAGAAAATCTATGTCGTCTCCACCAACGACATGCATGCCAACATCGACAACTTCCCGCAGCTGGCCGCCTTGATGGACAGCCTGCGAAGCGTCCACCCCGACCTGCTGCTATTCAGCGCTGGCGACAACCGCTCAGGCAACCCCATCAATGACCGTTACACGGAACCTGCCAAGCCCATGTATGCGCTCATGAACGCAGTCGGCTTCGATCTGTCGACCTTCGGCAATCACGAATGGGATGGAGGTCCCATCGCCTTACGCAACGTTCTAGGATGGGCACATTTCCCCTTCGTATGCGCCAACGTCACTTTCGATGACACGCTGCAGATGCCTAACGTATACCCTTATAAAATCTTCGAACGCAACGGGGTGAAAATCGGCGTTATAGGCGGCATTCAGCTGGGCGAAAACGGTCTACCTGACTTTCACCCGAAAAACGCCGACGGCTCACATTTCCGTCCTATCACCGAGGTGTTGCCCGAGTACCTACCTAAGCTTCGCGAGGAATGCGACCTCGTCTTCCTCCTCTCCCACTGCGGCTATGAAGAAGACCGAGAAACAGCCGCCCAGTTCCACGAACTCGACGCCATCTTTGGCGGACACAGCCACACCCGCGTGGCTGAGACCCAACTTGTCGATAACGTGATGGTGACCCAAGCTGAAGCCAAAGTCAAGTTCGTCACACTAAGCACCTTCACCCTGAAGAAGGGCAAGGTCGTCGACAAGCATATGGACCTCATCTCCATCAAGGAATTCCCTCACAGCAACGCTGAGGTGCAGGCTATGGTGGACGAATACAACAACAACGACTTCTTCCGCACTGTAGTCACCACCAACACCACACCCATCGAAAGCTACGAGTCGCTGGGCTGCCTAATGACCGACGCCATCCGATACACCACAGGTTCCGACATGGGTTTCCAAAACCCTGGTGGCGTACGCTTCGACACCCTCTCAGCCCGTCCCGTGACGCTGAAGGACATCTTCGCCCTCGATCCCTTCGACAACGAAATCATTGCCTTCACCCTCAGCGGACAAGAAATCGTCAATCTCATCAAGAGTTGCTTCAATACTGACCACGGCCCAATCTACTGCTCAGGCTGCTCCTATTCTTTTAAGGTGGACGACAACGGCGAAATGACCGACCTCAAGGTAAAGCTTGAAAACGGCAAACCTTTGGATCTCAACGCCAACTACAACATCGTAATGAACAGTTACATGTCGACCGTGTTCGACTACGAACACGAAGACGACGGCCATTCCACCTTCCGCAGCTCCAACGAGCTTATGCTGGATTACCTGGCTGACCATCCTGAGATCGACTATGGGAACGTCTCCAGGGTGACGGAAGAAGAATAGTTTGGCACGGTTTTGGTAGACATACTAGTAAACAACAAACACGAGAGTCAAACCCTTAAAAAATCGCAACTATGAAAACCAAGAACATCCTGATGAGCATCCTGTTGGTAATGGGATCCATCGCAGCAAAAGCAGCCGGCTATCCGCCAGAACTCGCCTTGGTATCACAGCCGGTCATGGTGTACAACTACAACTCTGTCACGATCTACTACGACGTGCAGAACATCGGTGACTACACCTATAGGGGTTACATCAACGTCTTCCTTGATCCCGACAATGGTTACTGCTACGGCGAGAAGTACGTCAGAGTTTGCCCCGGTAGGATCAAGAGAGTCGCCATCGAAATTCCGGCCTATCGTGCCAATCCTGCCCGTCTTTACATGGTCATGCCTTACTACACTTTAGGCGGCGAGCTCTATAGCTTCACGACCTTCGAGTACTTCGAGCCTCTAACCTACCACTGGGAAGGACCACGCGTAGGACCCTACATCGTCATCCACGTCGGACCGCGCATCCGCCACTATCACCGTCCCGCCAGCTACCGCTACTACTACGACGGTTTCCGTCCGCCGATGCCGCCTCACGGATTCGGTCCTGGAATGCCTCCTCCGATGAACCCGATGCACCACACCTATAACTACCACCACAACAACGGCGGTTATCCGGCCACCCACAACTGGAACAACGAACCCAAGCCCAACAGCGGCGCTTCGGCAGGCTCAGCAACCGTCAGACCTAACGGTGGCAACGAATCGGGCAGCATGAGCTCAGGCAACACCAACAGCAACAACGTAGCTCCTAGCAGCAACGGCTCAAGCAGCAGCGTCAAGCCTAACACCAACAATGGCAATGGCCGCACTGGCAACAGCTCTGGCAGCAACAGCAGCGTCAGCCGTCCCGACAGCAACAGCCGTCCTAGTGGTACTTCAACTGGCTCTGCAAGCGGTCGCACTGGCAACAGTAGCAACAGCCGAGTCAACAACAACTCGAACAGCAGCCGCCCCAATGGCAACAGCAATAGCGGCAACAGCAATGTTAGCCGTCCCAGCAGCAACAGCCGTCCAAGCGGCACTTCGACAAGCTCTTCCACCGGATCAAACGGTCGCTCAGGCAACAGCGTCAGCGGCTCTAGCAACAGCAACCGCTCCAGTGGCACAAGCAGCTCAACCAGCGGCAGAAGCAGCAACAGCTCCAACAGCTCAAGCGGCCGCAGCGGTTCCTCAGGAGGCCGCAGATAAGCTTACTACATAAACAACCCATCGAGGGCGGCCACAAGGTCGCCCTCTTTTTTCAACAAAATAATTGTTTGATATATGGCAAAAACCCGTATCTTTGCATCCCGTATTTTCTATTTTTACCGCCATGAAAAACACCGCATCCAAGGGAACGAAATACGGGTTCGACAACGATAAATACCTTAAAATCCAGTCAGAACATATCAAGGAACGCATCGCCAAATTTGGAGATAAGCTTTATCTGGAATTTGGTGGCAAACTCTTCGACGATTTTCATGCCAGCCGTGTGCTGCCCGGTTTTGAGCCCGACAGTAAGCTGAAGATGCTCTCCCAACTTGTCGACGAAGCCGAAATCATCATCGTCATCAGTGCCGTCGACATTGAGAAAAACAAGGTCCGTGGTGACTTGGGCATCACATACGATGTAGACGTATTGCGCCTGCGCGAAGCCTTCATGAGTCGCGGTTTCATGGTCAACTCGGTCGTGGTCACCCACTATAACGGCCAAGCCAGCACCGATGCCTACCGCCAGCGTTTGGAACGCATGGGCATTAAGGTGTATTACCACCGCATCATCGAAGGTTACCCCAACAACGTTGCCCTTATCGACTCGGAGGATGGATTTGGACGCAATGACTATGTGGAGACTACACGCCCATTAGTGGTCGTCACTGCTCCAGGCCCAGGCAGCGGTAAAATGGCCGTTTGTCTCAGTCAACTTTATCATGAGAACAAGCGTGGTATCAAGGCTGGATACGCCAAATTTGAGACTTTCCCAGTGTGGAACCTGCCACTCAAGCACCCCGTCAACGTGGCCTACGAAGCAGCCACCGCCGACCTCAGCGATGTCAACATGATCGATCCGTTCCACCTCGAGGCTTATGGCAAGACTGCCGTCAACTACAACCGCGATATCGAAATCTTTCCTGTGCTGAATGCTATTTTTGAGTCGATTTACGGCGAAAATCCTTACAAGTCGCCAACCGACATGGGCGTCAACATGGTGGGCTATTGCCTCTGCGACGATGCCGTCTGCTGCGAGGCCTCTTATCAAGAAATCATTCGCCGTTATTATACCGCTTTATGCAACCTGGCTAAAGGCAAAGGCACTGAGAGCGAAGTCAATAAGATTGCATTGCTAATGAAGCAAGCTAAAATCAGCACTGCCAATCGTAAAACCACACTTGCTGCCAAGAAACGCAAAGAACAAGAAGGCGTTGACTCGGCTGCCATTGAGCTGTCGGACGGCACCCTCATTACAGCCCATACCAGTGCCCTGCTGGGGCCCAGTGCAGCTCTGCTCCTTAACGCTACCAAACACTTAGCCGGCATCCCTCACGAGGTAAAACTTATCCCTCAGGCTATGATCGAGCCCATCCAAAACACCAAAGTTAGCCTTCTGCACGGCAACAACCCACGCCTTCACACCGATGAAGTGTTGGTAGCTCTCTCCATGCTCAGTCTTTGGGACGAAAACTGCAAGAAAGCCCTCGACTCCCTGCCGCTGCTCAAAGGGTGCCAGGTGCACTCCACGGTGATGCTCAGCGAAGTCGACCAAAAAATCTTCAAAAAACTCGGCATCGGACTCACCTGCGACCCAGTGGCAAAGAAATAACAGACACTGTTTTTATTATCAGAAGGTGTATTTGGAAGGATTTTTTTCCTCCTTTATACACCTTTTTTATTATTTTTGCGTTTTATTAAAAACATTTACTTTTGGCATGAAATACACCTCACTATTATTCTTATTGCTTCTCCCTTTTGGTCAACTCTTTGCACAGTACAATGACCCTGATGAAATAGAACCCGATAGCTTGGACGTTGAACTCAATGATCAGGAGATCCAGGATCTTAACTCAGGCAAAGCCGTTGTAGAAGAGTCAACAGTTATGGAGATGCTCAATTTAGTGAGCAGCATCAGCCTCATGGACAAAGACGTCTACCTTGACATCGACTCTACGGAGCTGAACGTGTTCGGCTACAAAAAGTATGAAATCCCCGTCTTCGACGACAGCGTGTACATGGCACGTATCGACGCCTTGGCGGAACAGACCACGATCCCGTTGACCTACAACAGCCATGTCAAGTCATTCATTGACTTATATGCCAACCGCCTGCGGACACAGTCGAGCCGCATGTTGGGCCTTTCTTTTGTCTACTTCCCTATGTTCGAGGAATTGCTTGACAAATACAATCTACCCCTGGAACTGAAATACTTGGCCATGGTAGAATCCGCCTTGAACCCAACCGCAGGATCCCATGCTGGTGCCAAAGGCTTGTGGCAGTTTATGCTGGGAACCGCAAAAGACTATGGTTTGAAGGTCACCTCCCTGCTCGATGAGCGTTTCGACCCTATGAAAGAAACTGTGGCTGCATGCCAGTATCTACAGAACCTATACGCCCGTTATCAGGACTGGTTTTTGGTGTTGGCTGCCTACAATTCGGGACCAGGCACTGTCAACAAGGCCATCTTGCGCGCCGGCGGCGTGAAGAACTACTGGGCCATCTGGCCTTACCTGCCCAAGGAGACCCGTGGTTATGTCCCCGCCTTCATCGCCGTGACATACGTGATGAATTATGCCACTGCGCATAACCTGTATCCCATTAACCCAGGGCTACTACTTCATGGCACTGACACGGTCATGGTGCACCGCCAATGCGCGTTCGACCAAATCAACGAAGTGATTGGCGCTCCCATCGAAGACATGAGATTCTTCAACCCGCAATATACCAAACACATCATCCCAGCCTCTCTCGACAATCCCTATCCACTCCGACTTCCCACAAAGTATGCGTTACTTTTCGTGAAGTTTGAAAATGAAATCTATGCTCACGAATCGAAAGCACAAGTGTACCAGGAAAAGATCGTAGAACAGGTCAAGGAAGTGAGCGATAGCTTCACCCATGTGGTGAAACGAGGTGAAAGTCTTGGAAGTATCGCCCGCAAATACCATGTCACCGTCTCCAACATCAAACGTTGGAACAAACTGAAACGTGAGACCATCCAGACCGGGCAAAGGCTGAAAATATACCGATCGGGGGCTCCCATGGCACAAGTCAGCAATACGACCAAATCGAGTAGCTCAAGCAAGTCATCAGCAGCAACCACTAGGACCCACGTGGTGAAACGCGGCGAAACCTTAAGTTCAATTGCTCGCAAGTACCATTGCACACCCAACGACATCAAGAAGTGGAACAACCTGAAAGGCACCAACATTCAAGCTGGACAAAAGCTTAAAATCAAAAAATAACAACCATGAAAAAATACATTAGCATACTGGTCGTCATCCTGATGGCATGTTTCATGTCGTCATGCGACAAAAACAGAAGCGCCAGAAAAGACCGCTCGGTGGGCGGAACCGCCGAAATCCTTGTCGTCACCCAAAACGATGAAATTTGGAACGGCAGAATTGGTGATTCCATACGCCATTTCTTCTTGGCACCCTTATACGGGCTACCGCAGCCTGAAGCACAGAACGAGCTAGCCCACATCAACCTGGGAGGCTTCTCCGACATGTTCAAGAAACACAAATGCATCATTGAAGCTTTTATCGACCCTTCCGTAGAGAAGGCCTTTGCCGAGACATCGGAGAATTCCTGGGCAGCACCACAACGCTATGTTAAGATCACCGCTCCCAACAGCGAGTCATGGGTGACACTCTTCGACAACCAGAAAGAACTCTATAAGCTGTGGTTCGACAAAGTGGAACGCGAACGGATCTTGAACGTGTTCCGTCCCACAGCCGACCAAACCATCGGTGATGCCATTGCCAAGAAGATGGGCTTCACCATGACGATCCCGCAAGGTTTCTACATAGCCAAAAACGAGCCTGACTTCATGTGGCTCCGCAAGGAATTGGAACGCTCAAGTGCCGACATCCTGATCTACCAGATCCCTTACAAGGATACCGCACAATTCAGCACCAACAGTTTGGTGGCCATGCGTAACATGATGTTGCAGAAATACGTCCCTGGTCCGTCAGACAGCTCCTATATGGCTACCGAAACCGAGTTTGTGCCTCCCATGGTTCAATACGTGTCGGATTTCCCGGCAGGATACTCCATGGAGATGCGCGGCATGTGGAAAGTGGAGCACGACTTCATGGGAGGTCCTTTCCTCTCCTACACCTTTGCAGACAGCGGAACAGGGCAACTCGTCACCGTGGAAGGATTCTATTATGAGCCCAACCAAAAGAAACGCAACCAAATGCTACAGCTGCAAGCCATGCTTTACAGCTTGAGATACGTCGAGATAGAATGACTCATTGCTTCCGGTAAGTCACTACGATGGCACCCAATGGTGAAGGTGTCGTAGTGATGAGGCGGTCGTCTTCCAATTGACCGAAGACTTCACCATCAACAAACAGGATGCCTCGAGCATTCATTTGAAAAGGCCGTTGCCATTGGGTATCAAGACCCTTGAAAGACAGGATAGAATCGTTACCGATCACGATTTTGTTCTGTCTTTCCATTTCACCCAGTTGCTTCACCAACTCGGGTGTGTTACGGTTTTCGTCAAATTGAACATTCACCTTGTCAACCCCCCATTCGCCGAAAATCGTCTCGGAATGGCGGCAAGTGCAAAGCAAAAAGGCCAACAAAAAGAAGAGAAACAGCTTTTTCATGCGATAGATTTTAATGCAAAGGTAGCTTTTTTTATCTTTGTCGTCACAATATGTGGATAAACATGGCCAATAATCCTTTACAATGGTTCAAGACAGAGGTTCGAGAAGGCAAAACTTTTGTCTTCGACCCGCTTCGTAAGAAACAGGTGCTGCTGACACCCGAAGAGGAAATCAGGCAAAAGGTGTTGTACCTTCTCATCGAGCACTTACATGTGCCAGCGGGGTTATTGGCAGTAGAGTATTCCATCAAAGTGAATGGCATGGACAAGCGTTGTGATGCCGTGGTGTTCGGCGACAAAGGCACTCCGCTGATGATTGTGGAATGCAAGGCACAAACCGTTAAAATCACAGGAAAGACACTGGATCAGGCAGTACGCTACCACGCCACTTTGAAACCACATTTCCTTATGCTTTATAATGGCATTGATTGCTACTGTTTCCGCGTGGAGGGGGCCTCTTTGAAGGCTTTGGACCACCTCCCCGACTACGAAGAAATGAAAGCATAAAAAAGGTCGCCAGCATCGCGCCGGCGACCTACCATTATGAAGATAAAAAAAACAACTGTTGTTTCGCTCGTTTTCTGTATTCGCAATCTGCGAATTGTATGTATTTATCGCATTGTTTCTTAATTAATTACAAACAAAACAAAAAAGGTCTTTCTTTATCTCGTTCAATGTGCGAAATTACTAAAGAAGTACATACGATGCCCCGAAAAAAACACTTTTCGGGGCATGTTTTTTTCAACAAGGACTGTTGATAATTCCTTCCTTTTTGAAACTCAAAGAGATAGTTGTTGCATAGCATAGGCATAAGCACCCATGGCCACCGCCGAAGACGTGCCGAGCTTGGTAATTCCAATGCCGACGCGCTTGCTTGGGTCGTACCACACCGATTGCTCGCTGAAAGGCACTTTGACCATCTTTCCAGACCTTTCGGTGAAGCGTATCATGTCGGTAGGATCCATCAAGTTGTATACTTCCGTTTCCATACGGCTGAATGCATGACCATCGGCTAGACCGAAGAAAGGCATTTTCATTTTCTCAATCAACATGGGCATAAAAACAGGCCAGGCGCCCGAGAGGCCGCCTCCGATGACGATAATGCCGTCGATAAGCGAGATGGCATTGGCGAGCACGTCGGCAAGAGCCGTAGCCAGTTCGTCCCAGGCTTTCAAGGCGGCTTCCTTGTTTCCAGTAAGTTGGTCCATGGCTATTTTGTATATGTCGTAAGGCTCTGGCGTATCTTCAAAAGCGATGCCCGCCTCGCGGCCATACACACGGCGCACGGCACGTATACTGATGCTGTCCTCAGCACTTGTGGTAGGAAGAATCGGATTGCGATGGCGGTTGATTTCTCCACCTGCAGAATTGTCACCGTTAAGCAACACCTTATTAATGACAATTCCGCCACCGAAGCCCGTACCGAGGGTGACACCAAGCAAGTTCTTATAACGTTTCGGGTTACATTGTTGCTCCAAAAGATTGTTCACCTCTGGCAGTAAGCCGTTCAAAGCTTCGCCATAAGCGAATAGGTCACCATCATTATTAATGAAAACGGGTACATGGAATTCGTTCTCGAGCATGGCTTTCAATGGAACACCACCTCTGAAACTGGGCAAGTTCTCCAAGTCGCCTATGATACCATTGGGATAGTCGGCAGGGCCTGGAAAACAGAAGCTAATGGCCGTGGGGTTATCGCCGCAACGAGCCGCGCATTCGCGAAAACCCATGATGATTTTCTGCAACACTTCTTCAAGCGTAGGGGCTGCTGATGGGATGGTAAAAGGTTCGATGACTTCTTGTGCGTTTTGCACGGCAGAGAACTTGAAACCCGTTCCGCCAGCGTCAAGGATGAAGATGATAGGTTGTTTTTCCATTGTATTTATGATTTTGTTTTTATCGACTTGTTATAGAATCTCTCCACCCAAAGCACCCACATAAGGAAAATAATAAAGTAGAAAAACACTTTGAAGATGTAGTCATGGGCGATATGGAAGCTGTTGGGCCAAGGGATCTGCATCAACAGGATACCGCAAACGCGCACCACGTTGGTCCATTCGATGACGACCAGTCCGGCTGGGATGTACCAAAGCTTGTGTTTCCAAGGCCCTGGGAAGATTGCCATGAGGAAAATCCAATGCAGCCATTGTTTCAAGCTGGCACACTCAGGAGCAACGATGACACGAGCCCATCCTCCTTCTTTGTTGACAGCCGCGATGAGCCTTTGTGCATTGATCGTAGTAATATCGATACGAAAAACGTGTTCAAGCACCCAGCAGCATTGCCCATAAAGCAGGTTGACCGACCAAACCATCAAATCGTTCACCCAGCGAGTCACCGGCCAATAATCAATTGCCTGCCAACCCAAATACAGGAAATGGAAGCTAATTATCAGCACAATAAATAGTCCCACATTCACCGTATTCCGATTCTTGGGGTCTTTGCAATATGTCTTCAGGTCAGAAAAATTCATACAAAGAATTTGGAGGCTAAAATACGCAATTAATGAAATATGCTTACCTTTGCACCTCAAAAAAAATTTGAACTATGGAAAACGACAGCATTGTCAACGAGGTTTCCGAGACCATTCAAGACACTTCCGCAATTAACAATATCACCGAAGGGGTCCAAAGGTTAGCGACAACGCCCGTTTCGGAATGGCTTCCCGAAATGGTAAAGACCTATGTCATCCCTTTGGGGTTGAAGATTGTGGCAGCCATCATTGTGTTATTCTTAGGAAGATGGATAATCAGATTGATTAAGCGAGCCTTAACAAAGGTGATGGCGCGACGCAACACCGAGCCGTCGCTCTGTTCATTCCTGATGAGTCTGGTCTCGGTCCTGCTAACCTTTTTCCTAATACTCGCCATCGTCGGCATCTTAGGCATCAACACAAGCTCATTGGTGGCGCTTTTGGCCTCAGCGGGTTTGGCCATTGGCATGGCCTTGAGCGGCACCCTGCAAAACTTCGCTGGCGGCGTGATGATCATGCTGTTCAAGCCTTTTAAAGTTGGCGACTTCATTGCAGCCCAAGGCTATGAAGGTTTTGTGAACGAGATACAAATCTTCAACACCCACGTGCTGACGACAGACAACAAGGAAGTCATCTTACCTAATGGCATTCTCTCAACGGGCGTCATGACAAATTTCTCGAAACAAGGCACGCGCCGTGTCGATTGGACCTTCTCCTTTGCCTATGGCGATGACTTTGACAAGGCGAAGGCCCTACTTCGACGTTTATGCGATGAAGATCCCCGAATACAGAAATCACCAGAGCCTTTCATCGAGCTGGTTAAACTCAACAGCAGCTCTGTCGACTTCACCGTTCGCGCATGGGTCGAAGCCTCCGACTATTGGGGCGTGTATTTCAGTATGAATGAAAAAGTGTATAAGGCTTTCTCTCAAGAAGGTTTAAACATACCTTTCCCACAAATGGATGTTCACGTGAAGCAATGAGAGCAGGCCTTTTGAGATTTTTTTGAAGCATTTTTTACAGAAAAGGGTTGGGAAAAGAATTTTTTTTGTATTTTTGCAGCCCGTTAGACGAAAAAAGCAATTGTAATTAATATAAGGAATTAAGAGTCATGTCAAAAGTTTGTCAAATTACAGGTAAAAAGACCATCACCGGTAACAACGTTTCTCACTCCAACAAGAGAACGAAGAGAACCTTCCAGCCGAATCTGAAAATCAAGAAGTTCTATGTTCCGGAATGGGACGAGTGGGTGGTTTTGAAAGTCTCCGCTGCTGGTTTGCGCACCATCAACAAGAAAGGTGTTTATGCAGCCATCATGGACGCGAACGAGAAAGGCAATCTCAATCGTTGGTAAATTCCAATTTAAGCCAAGATATAGCTGCTGTGCATTGCACGGCGGCTTTTTTTGTTTATCAAATAATACTGCGTCAGGAATAATATTTCGGTATTAATTCAGTTATCCTTTCATGCGATCCAAGCTCGTCATCATATTGCTTCTGTTCCTTTCTTTGCCCTCCATGGCCCAGCATCTACCTACGGCAACGGTATATGGCAAAGTCATTGATGACATGGGGCATCCCATCGAAATGGCCAACGTTGTCGTCCCCGAACTGTTGATTGGCCAAACGACGAGCTCGAAAGGATATTATGAACTCAAGCTGATGTCAGACACCACCTTGGTCATCCATTTTTCCTATATTGGCTATGAGCCTCGACAGGCTTCGGTGCGTTTGAAACCTGGTGAAAAACGAAAAATCGACATGGTGCTTAAATCAACGGCCACCATGCTTCCAGATGCTGTCATCAGCGACCGAGCCACTGATGCATCTAGTCTGACACGACTTAACGCCAAGCAGGCCACCATGCTGCCCTCCATGGGCGGCGGCGTGGAAACACTCATCAAAACCTTGCCTGGTGTGGTTTCCAATAATGAACTCAGCTCACAATACCGAGTACGCGGTGGCAACTTCGACGAAAACCTGATTTACGTCAATGGCATCGAGATCTATCGCCCCTTTCTCGTTGGTTCAGGTCAGCAGGAAGGTTTGAGTTTCGTCAACTCGCAGTTGGTCAACAACATCGAGTTCTCAGCAGGAGGTTTTGCTGCAGAATATGGTGACAAGATGTCGTCGGTCCTTGACGTGACCTATAAACGGCCCCGCGAAACAGCTGGTTCTCTTACCTTAAGCCTCTTAGGAGCCGAAGCCCATGTGGAAGGTGCAACAAAAAACGAAAAGCTCAGCTATTTGGTTGGCGCACGCTACAAGAACATTTCATTGGCACTTGGCATGATGGACACCAAAGGCACCTATAAGCCCAACTTCACCGATGTACAGGCCTTGTTCAACTACAAGTTCAACGAAAAATGGGACTTGTCTTTCCTGGGTTATTACGCCAAGAATCTTTATATGTTCGAGCCCCAAAACGCCAAGATCAACGTGGGCACCTTCGACATCCCTTTCCAAGCCAATGTCTACTTTGACGGAAAGGAGATCGACGATTACACCACTGGATTGGGAGCCTTGACCCTGACATATAAGCCCAACAAGGACTTGAGCCTTAGATGGATAGCTTCGGCCTACTCGACCTATGAAACAGAAACCTACGATATAGAGGAGCAATACTATTTTGGCATTCGCAACACGTCTTTCGGTTCGGAAGATTTTGGCGAGGTTATCGAAAACCACGAGGTGGGCACGCTTACCAAACATGCCAGAAACGGTTTCTACGCCCAAGTCTACAATCTTGACCACAAAGGACTATATGCCTTCGACAACAGCCTGATGAAATGGGGCCTCCGCTTCCAACATCAAGCTATCGACGATGTGGTTGACGAATGGCAGATCATGGACTCGGCAGGTTACAGTTTGCCTCACATCCCTGATGTGATAGGCGGCTATCCCGATGTCTTGCCAGAAATTGGAATGGATTTCGTTCGCAAATCACACAACATCCTTTATGTTAACAACGCGGATGGCTTCATTCAGAACTCTTGGACTATCCCATATCGGGAGAAGGGAGAATTCGTCATTACAGGCGGTATAAGAGCCAATTATTGGGGCTATAACAAAAAGGTGTATGTCAGCCCAAGAGCTGGCATTGCTTACAAACCTGAAGACAAAGAGAGAGAGATGGTGTACCGTCTTTCGGGAGGTATTTATAACCAGACACCTTTCTATCGCGAGATACGCAACCGCGACGGTAGCTTATATGAAAACGCCGAAGCGCAGCGCTCCTACCAGATTGTGGCCGGTCATGATTTCAAGTTCCACGCATGGAATCGCCCTTTCATCCTAACTTCAGAGGCTTATTTCAAATACTTCTCGCACGTCATACCTTACGACATCGACAACGTTCGCATCCGCTACTATGCCGACCAATCGGCACGTGCCTATGCCACCGGCCTCGATTTTAAGGTGAATGGTGAGTTTGTCAAAGGCATTGACAGCTGGGCGAGCCTCTCCCTAATGCAAACTAAGGAAGACATTCGTGGAGACTACTATCTGGTGGATGCTGAGGGCAACAAACTACCTTTCTACAACCATAATGACAACCAGGTGGCCGACACCATCGCTTTGGGATGGCATTACCGCCCCTCCCACCAATGGATCAATTTCTCGCTCTTTTTCCAGGATTACATCCCCAATGCGCCCTCATGGCGTGTCAACATGACCTTGACATTTGGGGCCGGTTTGCCATACAATAGCGACAATTCGGATTTCTACAATCCTTCGGGCCATTATCGTGCCTATCGCCGTGTCGACATCGGCTTCAGCAAACAGCTTATCAGTGAGGCCAGCAGCTTCAGCAAAGGCAATCCTCTGAGGTATATCAGAAACATGTTTGTAAGTGTCGACGTATTCAATTTGCTCAACATCCACAACACAATCTCATACACTTGGGTGAAGTACATCGACAATTACTACTACGGCGTCAACAATTACTTGACACCGCGTTATGTCAATGTAAAATTGGTAATGGAATTCTAAATAAAAAAAACGGGGCAAGCACCCCGTTTTTTTATCAATACAGCCCTGACATTTTAATCCATTCACGACCTTGAGCGCACATATCCTCCACTTCCGCCACGGTTTTGGGAATCGGGCGACCGAGGATGCGGCAACCGTCTTCAGTGATGAGCAGGTCGTCTTCAATGCGAATGCCACCGAAGTCCTTGTAGCCTTCCAGTCTATCGTAGCAGATGAAATCCTTGTGCTTGCCTTCAGCTTTCCACATATCGATAAGGGTCGGTATAAAGTAAATGCCCGGCTCATCGGTGACGACAAAGCCAGGTTTCAGGGTCTTTCCACAACGGAGGCAGCTAAAGCCTTGTTTGGTGGAACGAGGCGTGATGTCGTCATAACCAACATAGGTCTCGCCAAGGCCTTCCATGTCGTGTACGTCCATACCGAGCATATGGCCAAGGCCATGAGGCATGAAGAGCCAGTGGGCGCCAGCCATCAGAGCCTCTTCAGTGTCACCTTTCATCAGACCGACGCCTTTCAAACCTTCAATCAAGGTGCGACAAGCCAGGGTGTGCATCACCATGTAAGGCATGTAGGGACGCGTATTGGCTGCAACGGCTTGGTTGGCAGCGAGAACGATTTCGTAAATCTCACGCTGTCGAGCGTTGAATATGCCGCCCACAGGGGTGGTACGAGTAAAATCGGAGGCATAATAATTCTCCGTCTCGGCACCTGCATCGCAAACCATCATGCGACCTTCTTTCAGCACGTTATGATGACCATGGTTGTGTAATGTCTGACCATCAACGCTGAGGATGACGGGGAACGACACTGGACCACCACCCGATAGAGATAGGCCTTCCACCACACCAGCGATTTCCTGCTCGACCATGCCCGGCTTACACATCTTCATGGCGGTGGTATGCATGTAATAAGCCGTATTGGCAGCACGTTCCATCTCAGCGATTTCAAGTTCGCTCTTGACTTCACGCATTGAAATAATGGCTTTGATCAGTTCCACGCTGACAAATTCATGCACCTTATTTACGTTACAGCCCAGCCAATTGGCACATTGAATTTGCGTATCGCCACGATAGGTGGGCAACATGTGAATCTGACGGCCTTTGGCCATGGCCTGCTGGAGGTATTCACCGAAACGGTTGAAATCACGGCAATCGGCGATACCGATGTTATCGCCCTGTTCTTTCAGCGAAGGCAACGGGCCACACCAGATTACATCATCGATGGTGACGTCCACACCAAAAAGGATCTCTTCTCCGCTCTCAAAGTCGATGACGCCGACCAAGTCGGGATGGTTGAGGCCAAAGAAATAAGAGAAGTTACTGTCCTGACGATAGATATAAGTGTTATCGGGATAATTGAAGGGCGCCTCATTATTGGCCGGGAAGAAGGCGATTCCCTTCGTGATCTTTTTTTTCAAGGTGGCACGACGGCCACTATAAACGTCTTTTGTGAACATATTTGTTTGTTGTTTTGATTGTTTCTACATGATGTTGCAAATATAATCAATTTTTCATTGCTTCCTCAATCTCTTCTATTTCAGTCGGCAGGCCTTCAAACAAGTTGACAGGCTCGTTCTCAGTGATTAAAAGGTCGTTTTCGATGCGAATTCCGATGCTTTCCTCTCGAATGTAAATGCCAGGTTCACAGGTAAGAATCATCCCTGGCTCAAAAGGCTTGAATTTGTCAACACTGTCGTGAACATCAAGACCGATATGGTGCGACATGCCATGCATCAAGTATTTGCGCTCCAAAGGCTTGTTTGGATCTTGATTCCTCACATCCTCGACAGTAAAAAGACCAAGCTTTATCATCTCTTGTTCCATCAAGCGATGGGTGGTCTCATTGATGAGGTTGATAGTACCTCCTGGGCGATAAAGCTTTGTTATTTCTTTCATCACACGAAAAACAGCATTATAGCAATCCCTCTGCCGATCAGTAAACTTGCCGTTGATTGGGATAGTTCGGCTCAAGTCAGAAGAATAGTTCTTGAACTCACAACCAATATCGAAAAGAAGCAGATCACCGTCATTCAAGACACTTTGGTTTTTGGAATAGTGCAGGCAACAACCGTTCTTGCCCCCAGCGATGATGGGTGCGTAGGCATGTCCTGTTGCGTTGTTCTTTTTGAAAATATATTCTATTTCGGCTTGCACCTCATACTCATACATGCCAGGCCTTACGGACTCCAGGCAACGACGGAAAGCCTTGGCGGTAATGTCGCAAGCCTGTCGTGTGATAGCGATTTCTTCTTCCGATTTCTTCATGCGCAAAGCATTGAGAATGGGAGCGGTGCGGCCATAGTTATGCATAGGATACAAAGCCTTGATCTGCTGTACGAAACGCTTCTGGATGGTCTCGACAGCACATTCATATTTGGGGTATTCGTAGCTGTTTAAGAAAATGATTTCGCCATAGCCCGAAAACACGATATCGTTCAAGGTCATCCAGAAAGCATCGCTGCTTTTCACCGTCCTGATCCCAGAGAGTTCAGACGCTTGTTGGGCATCAAGCATTTCACCCTGCCAAGTAGCTTTCACTTCGTCATAAGGCTCTATGAACAGAATTTCACGCATGGTTTCATCAGGATAGTCGGGCGCGACAATGAGATAGGCATTTTCTTCATTGATGCCAGTCAGATAAAAAAAGTCGGACTGCTGCCGAAAAGGGTAAAACTCATCACCATTGCGAGGCATTGCCTCGTTGGCGGTGAATACAGCCACGGATTTAGGAGGGAGTTGGACGGCCAAGTTGGCCCTATTTCGAACAAACAGACAATTCGGGATATTCATTTTTACACTCTTTTGGTATTCTGCCTTGGAAAGGCAAAAGTATAAAGAAATTTGAAACGGACATGCTACATTTTTTCTATTTTTGTAGCCTAATAAAAAAGACATCAATAATGAAAATCGCAGTGGTGGGAGCCACCGGATTGGTAGGCTCGAAGATGCTTCAAGTGCTTGACGAACAGAAGGTTCGGATTGACGAGTTGGTTGTAGCTGCCTCAGAGCGTTCCGTTGGCAAAGAGATTGTCTTCCAAGGCAAGACCTATAAAGTCGTCAGCGTTGACGAGGCCATAGCAGCCCGACCGGATATCGCCATCTTCTCGGCGGGAGCAACAGCTTCAAGGCAATATGCGCCAAGATTTGCCGAACAAGGCACCTTCGTCGTCGACAACAGCTCGGCCTGGCGGATGGAAAAAGACGTGCCTTTGGTTGTCCCCGAGATCAACGCCGACACCATCACGCGTGAAACCCACATCATCGCGAACCCCAACTGCTCCACCATCCAGATGGTGATGGCTTTGGCGCCCATCCACAAAGCCTACGGCATCAAACGCATCGTCGTNNAGCACTTACCAAAGCGTCTCGGGCAGTGGCCAAAAAGGCGTCAACCAACTGAAGGCCGAGCGCGCTGGCGCGAACAGCACGACTTGCTATCCCCATCCGATTGACCTTAACATCCTGCCCCACATCGACACCTTTCTCGACAACGGCTATACCAAAGAGGAGATGAAGATGGTCAACGAAACACGTAAGATCCTCCGCGACGAGCACATCGC
>DBXU01000003.1:39085-43366 GCA_002310075.1 Bacteroidales bacterium UBA1204
CCCGTGTGGGGCGGCCACAGTGAAGCAGTCAACGTGGAGACAGAAAGGCCATTTGAAATCGAAGACGCACGCAGATTAATGGCATCCATGCCTGGCGTAGTGGTGCAAGACGACCCTGACAATAACGTTTATCCGATGCCCCTCTATGCCGAAGGTAAGGATGAAGTCTTCGTGGGTCGCATCCGCCGTGACTTCTCGGTGGAGAACGGCCTCAATTTTTGGTGTGTGGCCGACAATCTCCGCAAAGGTGCTGCCACTAATGCCGTGCAGATAGCACAATATCTTATTCGTCAGTATTTTTAATAAATGAACGTATTTCACAACATCATAGAAGCCCGCAACATTCCCAATGCCGTTGTCACCATCGGGACCTTCGATGGCGTTCACCTCGGCCATCAAGCCATCTTCAATAAGATGAAGACCTTGGCACAAGGCATTGGTGGTGAGACGGTTGTAGTTACTTTTAGTCCGCACCCCCGTCAAGTTCTTAACATCGACAGCTCCAATCTGCGCTTCCTTTGCACACCCGAGGAGAAGCTCCAAAAGTTTGAGGAGTATGGCATCGACAATGTGGTTATCATCAACTTCACCAAGGAGTTTTCGCGCACACCATCAGAAGTATTCATCAAGGACTACATCATCGACAACCTCAAGCCCGCCTATATTGTAGTGGGTTATGACCATCATTTCGGCAAAAACCGCATGGGCGATTTCGGTCTGCTCAACGACATGAAGCAGAAATACGGATTCAAAGTTGAACGTATTGCTGCACAAGATATTGAGAACATCGCCATCAGTTCCACAAAGATCCGTAACGCCTTAGCCACGGGCAACGTCAAGCGAGCCAACCAACTGCTAGGCTACACCTATTCCGTCACTGCCGAGGTCGTAGTGGGCAACAAGATTGGGCGCACCTTGGGTTTCCCCACCGCCAACCTTGAGTTACCGAGAGAGTATATGCTCATCAACAACCGAGGCGTGTACGCCTGCCTTGTTGACTACGAAGGCAACACTTACAAAGCCATGGCAAATATCGGACTCCGACCCACTATTGGAGACCGCAGCAAAGACAATCCCATCATTGAGGTCAACCTCTTTGACTTCGACGGTGACCTCTATGGCAAACAGATTCATGTACGCTTCATTGACCGCATCCGTGACGAGGAGAAGTTTGACGGTTTGGATGCGTTGAAAGCCCAATTGGAACATGACCGCGTGAAAGCCAAAGAAATCTTAGAACAGTTGTAATGAAAATACTATTGTTGGTCATCGGAAAGACGGATGAAGACTACCTCATCACTGGCATCAAAAAATATGTAGGCCGTATTGGGCATTACGCCTCGTTCGAGATGAAGGAGCTCCCCGATCCTCGTAATCGCAAAACCCTCAGCGAAGACCAACAAAAGAAAGCGGAGAGTTTCTTGTTATTGCAACAGCTGCTGCCCGGCGACCAAGTCATCCTATTGGACGAAAACGGCAAGCAATTCACTTCAGTAGAGTTTTCCGAAAGCCTTGAGAAACAAATGGCATCAGGGGCCAAACGACTCATATTCATCATCGGTGGGCCTTACGGCTTTGCGCAGGAGGTATATGACCGTGCCAATGCCAAGATGTCGCTCTCGCCCATGACCTTCAGCCACCAGATGGTGCGACTCATTTTTGTGGAACAACTCTACCGCGCCTTTACCATCTTGAAAGGCGAACCTTATCATCATCAATAATATTTCAACGATAACATCGTTAAAACAGCATGAAAACAATTAAAACCATACTCATCCTATGCGTGGTGCTTTTCTTTGCCACCTCCTGCAAGAAAGATGTCGACATGACCTTGTTGCAAAAAACAGTTTTGGAAAATACCGTTATTCGTCAAATTGAAGTTTCCGACGCTTGGGAAGTAACCATTATTGCCGACAGCAACGCCTATGTTGAACTAGAATTCTCCGCTTATTTGGAGCCTTATCTGAAAGCTAAATTGGAAGGAACTCAACTCGAAATCGGGTTTACTGGGAAAGTATATCCAGCCAACAATTCGGTTTTTCGCGCCATTGTACATGTTGACCAACTTGAAAGAGTCGACATCGAAGATGCCGCTTCGCTCTCCTTCTCTGGTATCATTGAAGGACAAAATCTTTTAGTAGAACTAAGCGATGCTTCTGTTTGTGGCGGTTTGTCTTTCATCGGAGACCAATGTGAAATCAAACTTGAAGAAGCTTCAAAACTACTTGATTTTCAATTCAATGGAATTTCATGCAAGGCAGTGGTACACGATGCCTCTCAGTTCAACGGACAGATTCATGCCACCGACTTTCTTGACATCGAATTAAATGATAAATCCCGCTTTGTCAACAAAGGAGGCAATACAGCTGAAGCCGCTGTCAAAGTGATGGATGCCAGCTTGTTGAACATGGCAGAAACACTTGTCAATGAGATGAACATCGAGCTTTCTGACGTTTCAGAGGCCACTGTTTGGGTCAGTGGTCTGATCATGGGCAATCTGACCAGTGCTTCCACCCTTTATTACAAGGGAAATCCACAAATACAAATCGATATAGACGACAGCTCAGAAATCATACCCTTATGATTTTTGGCCTGATATTTGCAAGATTCGGGCTTCGTATGCATAAACAAACCGAATTATTACTAATTTTGTGAAAAATTTCAAAGCAATGAAAAAAGTAGCATTGTTATTCGTCGCCATAATGTTTGCGACCGTCGCGATTGCCCAATCCAACTTACCCATCGACGAAAAGACCGAAAAAATCACTTTCCGCAAGGTTATTCCAACTCAAGGTACTGAGGACGAAGTGTTTAATCGCATTTATAGCGAGTTCATGAACTCATATTACAAGAGTCCTTCCACCATTCTCCAGCAAAATGACGGACGCACCTTGAAAGGCAAACACCAAATGCAACTAGACAATGGCGACCCTGTGAAATCAAAATGGCCCTGGATCACCTACCGTTTTGTCATTGAAGTGCGTGAAGGCCGCGTACGCTACACGCTCACCGACTTCATGCAGAAGACTCAAAGTACCCATCCTTGCGAGGAATGGATGAACAAAGAAGATCCTTTGTATCAACCTGTTTGGGACAGCTATTTGGAACAAATTGCTTCCTTCGCTGACGATTGGGGCAGACAATTTGAAGAAAAGCTCGTGCCCAAAAAAGTCATCGAAGAAGAAGAATGGTAAACTAGGCTATGGCCACTCGCGAACGCATAAAGAAAGGCTTTTCGAAACTTCTCAAAGAAGAGAAGCTAAAGCTTATTGCCAACTACTTCGAGAATCCGGGAGAGGTCATCAATCTGCTGAAAAGCTATTGGCATCCCGACTCGAAGCAACAGCAACTCTTTGACGAGTTTAGCGAGAATACCATCACCAACTTTTATATTCCCTACGGCATCTCACCCAATGTGACCATCAACGGCAAGGATTACATTGTGCCCATGGTCATCGAAGAAAGCTCCGTCGTGGCAGCAGCCTCGGCAGCGGCCAAGTTCTGGGGCGAACGCGGCGGTTTCCATGCCGAAGTCATTGACGTGCGTAAAGTCGGACAAGTGCATTTCGGCTGGAGTGGCGACAAGGAAAGACTTTTTGAACTCTTCCCTGCCATAGAGAAACGCCTATTGGCAGACACCGACGCCATGACCGAGAAGATGCGCAAGCGCGGCGGCGGTATTCTTGGTATGCAGCTCATCGACTACACTGCGCAAATCCCTGACTATTACCAGATACGCATCGAGTTCGGTACGGGCGACGCCATGGGAGCCAACTTCATTAACTCCGCCTTGGAGCAGTTTGGCCACAGTTTGCAGGACTTCTTCGCCGAACAAAAAGACCTCCCTGAAGAGCTACGCAAGGTAGAGATCATCATGACCATCTTGTCGAATAACACGCCTGACTGCCGTGTAAAGGTATGGGTAGAATGCCCTGTAGAGCAGTTGGACGGCATTGACGAACATCTCTCAGGGGCTGAATATGCCAAGAAATTCAAGAAGGCTGTCGACATCGCCCATATTGACATCGACCGTGCCACCACGCATAACAAAGGTATCTATAACGGCATTGACGCCGTGGTCATCGCCACGGGTAACGACTTCCGTGCTGTGGAGGCAGCGGGGCACACTTTTGCATCGCGTAATGGAAGATACGAAAGCCTGTCGAGCGTAACCCTTGACAACGGCCGCTTCCACTTCGAATTGGAGGTGCCCATGGCCTTGGGTACCGTGGGTGGCTTGACCAGCCTGCATCCCTTGGCCAAGAAGACGTTGGAACTCTT
>DBXU01000003.1:43391-48119 GCA_002310075.1 Bacteroidales bacterium UBA1204
TGATGATGATTGCCGCCACAATGGGTCTGGCCAACAACTTCTCTGCCGTGCGTTCGCTGACCACCAAAGGCATCCAGGCTGGTCACATGAAGATGCACCTCAATAACATCCTCAACCAACTGAATGCTAACGACGAGGAGAAGAAACAGGCACGCGAGTATTTCAAGGATAAGACCGTGTCGTACGCAGGCGTTGAACAATACCTTGAATCCTTGAAAAAATGAGCCCTTACCAAGCCCACGGAAAATTCTTGTTAACAGGCGAATACCTCGTCCTAAAAGGGGCGTTGTCCTTGGCCTTGCCGCTGAAATTGGGGCAGAGCCTACAGGTCTCTCTTGCCGACACTGACACGCACCGCTTGCATTGGATGGCCTCACAACCTGACAAGCATTGGTTCTCCGTCTTGTTTGACACCGATACTCTGGAACCCGTCTCTACCGACGACCCAGCTAAAGCTGAAAAACTCTCCAGCATTTTGAAGGCTGTAAGGCAGCTGAAGCCTAATGCCTTTCTAGGTTGCGACATGCGTTTCCACACCCACCTGGACTTCGATCCTGAATGGGGGCTTGGCAGCAGCTCCACCTTGATTGCCAACCTCGCGCGATGGGCAAATGTAAATCCATACGAATTGTTAAAAATGACATTTGGCGGCTCGGGTTATGACATCGCTTGTGCTACGGCTGAAGGACCCATCTATTACGAAATAAAAACTGAGGTCCCAGAGCCTATCAAAGGGCCGAACCCGATGGTTAATGCTATTGACTTCAACCCATCCTTCTCTGAGCATTTGTTTTTCATCTACCAAGGCCAAAAGCAAAGCTCTTCAAAAGAAGTCAAGTCGTTTTTAGCCAAAGCGAATCCTATTGATTTACAAAAAGATATAGAAGCCATTTCTGAAATCAGTCGTGCGGTGACGAAATGCCAAAGTTTGGACGAGTTCGCTATGCTCATGCAATGCCACGAGCGCATCGTCGCCCGTTGTATAGGGCAGGAGCCAGTGCAAAAACGTTTTCCTGACTTCGAGGGCGTCTTGAAGTCCTTGGGGGCTTGGGGCGGCGATTTTATACTAGCTGCAACGGAATGGACTGAAAATCAAGTGAAAGAATACTTCAAGAGAAAGGGGTTGGAAGTGATTTTCGGATATAAGAAGATGGTGTTATAAAGAGTTTTCCTATCTTCGCAACATAATACAACAAGCATGGAAAAGATTTGGTTGAACGAAGCCTTCATAAGCGAGGTACCCAACAGCTTTCAAGGTAAAGTAGGCTGGGCAAGCCCGTCGAACATCGCTTTGGTGAAATATTGGGGTAAGAAAGGCAAACAACTTCCTCAAAATCCGTCGATTAGTTTCACATTGTCGGAATGTCGCTCCGAGACATTCGTCAGCTTTGAAAAAGCCGACAGATTCGGATTCAACTTCTATTTTGAAGGCAAGGAGAATCCAGCGTTCGGTGCAAAAATAGAGAAGTTTCTGCTTGACAATCAGACGTTTTTCCCGTTCATCAACCAACTGAATTTGAAGGTAGAGAGTCGCAACTCCTTCCCTCATTCCTCTGGCATTGCTTCCTCGGCCTCTTCTATGAGCGCGTTTGTGATGGGATTGATGGAGATTGAAGCCTTATTAACCGGCACTTCGACAGGCTCAGGGGCCTTGACCAAAGCTTCTTATTTCTCACGGTTGGCCTCGGGCAGTGCAGCGCGCTCGGTGTTTCCCGCAATGGCACTTTGGGGCAAAACGGAGGCCTACGAAGGCAGTTCTGACGAATATGCCGTTTCGTTGGCCGATGACATTCATCCTGTTTTTAAAACTTATCACGACAGCATTTTGATTGTCAGCGGCGAGACCAAATCCGTTTCCAGTCGCGCAGGTCACGCCTTGATGGAAGGCAACCCATACGCCCCTGCGCGTTATGCCCAAGCCAACGAGAACATCAAGAACCTGATCACCGCCTTGAAATCGGGCGATTTGGACACCTTCATTATTATCACCGAAAGCGAAGCTCTGCAACTCCACGCCTTGATGATGTGCTCCAGCCCGTCATTTATCTTGATGAAACCCAATACATTGGGCATTATCAATGAGATTAGGGCATTCCGAAACGAAACCCAGATTCCGCTTTGTTTTACCCTGGATGCTGGTCCGAATGTGCACCTGCTTTATCCTGAGAGTGAAGCCGAAAAAGTGAAGCATTTCATCAATGACAGATTAACTGCCTATTGCGTTGACAACAAATGGATTGCCGACCGCGTTGGTGACGGACCGAAAAAACTGCTGTGATGAGAGACCGTTACTATAGCAAAGTCATCCTCTTTGGCGAGTACTCGATGATCTTCGATGCCACCGCGCTGATGATTCCACTGAAACGCTTTTCGGCGCAATGGCAGTTCCCGCTCAGTTATAACCGAGCCGCCTCACAGCCCTCCAACCAAAGCTTAAAACGGTTTTGCCAATATCTCTCTGAAAACGAAGAACTATCGAACCTTTTTGATTTACAAACTTTAAGAAAGGATTTGGAGGATGGTATTTTCCTTGCCTCCAATGTGCCTTCGGGCTATGGCCTAGGCAGTTCGGGGACCTTGGTGGCTGCCGTTTACGACCGTTATGCCCTACAGAAAAACGATGACTGTATGCAATTGAAAACCCTCTTCGGCAAGATGGAGAGTCACTTCCACGGCAGCAGTTCTGGCATTGACCCTTTGCAGTGCTATCTGGGCCAACCGTTCAAAATCACGCCCGAAGGCGTGCAACTTCTATCTGATGACTTCCTAAAAAAAGACATTCACATCTGTTTGATTGACACGAAGATAAAGAGCAACACCAGGCCTTTGGTCAACCACTTCAAGGCGCAACGCGATAATCCTGAGTTTTTGAATCGATTTCAGTCGAAGTATGTGCCTTGCGTGACTTCCTGCATTGATTCGATGATTGAAGGTGATAAAGAGCTGTTTTTCAATTCCTTGAAACAACTCACCAAGGGCCAATTGGAATTCCTTCGCCCAATGGTCACCGACAACACTTTGGATTTGTTCACCACCGATTATGACTTCAACTTTGGCGTAAAGATTTCTGGCTCAGGCGGTGGTGGCTATGTGCTAGGCTTCACGGATGATGTGGAACAAGCCTCTAAATTGCTCAATGATTTTGAAGTGATTTGGCTCTAAATTGCTATTTTTGCAGCCTCAATGTCAGCCCTGAAAAACATAGAATCATGGATTGAACGCACTTTGACCACGGTCATCGACTTCTTCTATCCGCCTTTCCGCAAGGTGATGAGTCTCGAGTTGTTCCGTTATGCGGCTTGCGGTGGCTTAAACCTCGTTTTGGAGTGGGTGTTGTACTATGTTTTCTATCATTTCGTTTTCAAAGGCCAAGTCTTCGACCTTGGCTTCATTGCCTTCACGCCTCATATCGCCGCATTCGTGTTCAAGTTCCCCATTACCTTCCTGACGGGTTTCTGGATGGCGAGACACATCAGTTTCTCTGGCTCCACATTGCGTGGTAGAACGCAGATTGTCAGGTATTTCCTTGTTACCGTAGGTAATATTCTCATCAACTATCTCGGCCTGAAACTCTTCGTTGAGGTCTTCCATTGGTGGCCGACCGTTTCCTACGTCATCATCTCCATCATCTGCGTGACGTTCAGCTATTTGACAAATAAGTTCTATTCGTTTAAGAAAGAAAAGAAGGCGGAATAACTATCCTATCTGGCTCCAGTCAAACGTCTGCGCAAACAATTCCTTGTAATGCTCGCGTAGCATCCTGTTCTCAGGTTTGGCGAGCTTTGGGTCGTCGGCCAAAAGCTTGATGGCCGCCTCGCGCACTTGGGGGATTAATGGACCGTCCTTTTGCAAGTCGCCAATGAGCATCTCGATTTGCCCCGACTGCCGTGTGCCACCCGTCTCGCCTGGACCGCGCAATTCAAGGTCGACCTCGGCAATTTCGAAGCCGTCGTTGGTGCTGCACATGGTCTTCATGCGCGTTTTGCCATCGTTGGTCAGCTTGTGGTCGGTGACGAGGATGCAATACGACTGGTCGGCACCACGACCTACCCTACCCCTCAGTTGGTGCAGCTGTGACAAACCAAAGCGGTTGGCATTCTCAATGATCATCACCGTGGCATTGGGAATATTCACGCCCACCTCAATGACCGTCGTGGCCACCATGATTTGTGCGTTTTTGTTAATAAAGCGCTGCATCTCGAAGTCCTTGTCCTCGGCAGTCAACCTGCCGTGGCAGACACAGAGTTTGTACTGCGGTTCTGGAAAGTCGTGCAGCAAGGCTTCATAGCCTTCCTGAAGCGCAATCATATCCGTATTTTCCGACTCCTTGATACAGGGATAGACCACATAAATCTGTCGCCCAAGCGCAATCTGTTGTTTCATAAACATCATGATACGATAGCGGTCATCGCTGTAGACGTGATAAGTCTGCACGGGCTTTCTTCCAGGCGGCAGCTCATCGATTTTGGAGACATCGAGGTCGCCGTATTGCGTCATGGCAAGGGTGCGTGGAATGGGCGTGGCGGTCATCACCAAGGTGTGCGGCGGAATCTCGGTTTTCTCGTAGAATTTCGCTCTTTGCTCCACGCCAAAACGGTGCTGCTCATCGATGATAGCCAAGCCCAAGTTCTTGAACACCACCTTGCTTTCAATCAGTGCATGGGTGCCCACTACGATTTGCATCGTGCCGTCGGCCAAGCCGGCGTAAATCTTCCTTCGCTCCGCGAT
>DBXU01000003.1:48125-59602 GCA_002310075.1 Bacteroidales bacterium UBA1204
ACCCGTCAGCAAGGCGAAGTTGACGTTCATGTCCTTCAGCTGCTCCTGAAGCGTGGCAAAATGCTGTGTGGCTAGAATTTCAGTAGGTGCCATCAAGCAGGCTTGGAAGCCATTATCCAAAGCCAAGAGCATCACCATGAGGGCGACGATNNTTGCCGCTGCCCACATCGCCTTGCAGTAGGCGGTTCATCTGGTGCCCCGAGCCTAAGTCCTTGCGGATTTCCTTGATGACGCGCTTTTGGGCGTTGGTCAACGGGAAAGGCAGATGGTTTTTATAGAAGCTGTTGAAATAGTCTCCTACTACATTGAAGACATGGCCCTGGACGGCCTGCTCGCGGTGCATTTTATTCCGTAACAGTTTCAGTTGGAAGAAGAAATGCTCCTCATACTTCAATCGGCGTGTGGCCTGCTGGATTTCAATGTTATTGGAAGGCAAGTGTATCTCGTAATAGGCGTAGCGGCGCGGAATCAGTTGGTTTTCCTCAATGAGCGTCTTGGGCAACGTCTCGGGGATGTATTCGTAGACCTGCTGAAGGATTTGTTTCTGCAATTTGGCGATGGCGCGCGTGCCAAGGCCGTGGTCTTTCATCCGTTCTGTGGTATTGTAAACACCTTGCAACCCCTCACCGATGAGCGGGTCTTTAGGGTCATATTCCTCGATCTCGGGATGGACGAAGTTGAAATTGTGGTTGAACTCGCTCGCTTTGCCGAACAGCACGTATTTCACGTCAGGTTTGAAACGATTTTTGAGCCATTTCAAGCCCCGGAACCACACCACCTCGATGCTGCCCGTCTCATCGCTGAAAAGTCCCGTGGCACGAGTGGCCCTCGGCGCGCCGATCATCTTGATGTTGGAGATGGTGCCGACCAACTGATAATAGACGGAGTCATCGTTGATGTAGGCCACCTTTTGGATTTGGCTGCGATCGATGTAACGGAACGGAAACTGGTTGAGCATGTCCTGATAGGTGGCCACGCCCAACTCCTTCTTCAGGACTTCGGCTTTCTTCGGCCCAACACCCTTCAGATAGGCGATACTCGTTTGCAACAGGTTCTGTTCCATGCCACAAAAATAGGAATTTTTCTATTTTTGCAGTCATGGAAATGCTGTTTGTTGATATACACACTCACACTGCAAAAACTGATAACGACTTGCTTCAAATCGTCAATCTGGACTTGGGTCAACCTTATCCCGAGCAAGGCTACTATAGTTACGGCATCCATCCTTGGGCATTGGATAATGCTGGATTTAAAATAGAAGAAGCATTGGAATTGTTGGAAGAAAGGCTTCAATCACCGAATGTCCTAGCTCTTGGCGAAGCAGGTTTGGACAAGTTGCATAAGGCGACTTTTGAACGACAGATTGAACTTTTCGAGCGGCAGATCGAGCTTTCGGAAACCTTGCAAAAACCTATGATCCTGCACGATGTAAGAAGCCATAACGAAATCCTTGCCTTGCGCAAAAAACACAAAGCCAAGCAACCTTGGATTGTTCATGGTTTCAGCGGCACGGAACAAGATGTGCGACAACTCATCGGGCAGGGTATTTATCTTTCCGTGGGCGAGAGTCTGTTGCATCCCGAAAGAAAGATTTATAAATCGTTCAAATTCATTGATTTGGATTATCTCTTCCTTGAAACCGACATGGCGAAAATTGGGATTGAAAAGGTGTATGAAGCAGCGACAAAACTATTGGAAATGGATTTGTCGGTCTTGCAAAAGAGAATCTTTGCTAATTTTGCAACCCTATGGAACACTGGCAAGACAGAACCCGCCTTTTGATCGGCGATGAAGGTATCAATATATTGAAATCCAAGCATGTGCTTGTGGTCGGCTTGGGTGGCGTAGGTGCCTACGCTGCCGAGCAACTCGCTCGTGCGGGCATTGGCCGCATGACCCTTGTTGACGGCGACGTGGTCAATGTCACCAACCGCAACCGACAGCTGTTAGCCTTGGAGAGCACAGTCGGTCGACCGAAAGCTGAGGTGATGGCAGAGCGCTTGCGCGACATCAACCCTGAAATCGAGCTGACTGTCCTCAACAAATACCTGAAAGACCAGGCCATCATCGACCTCATGGCCCAGCCCTTCGACTATGTGGTGGATGCCATCGACACGGTGGCGCCTAAAGTGTTTCTGCTCTATTATGCCAAGCAGAACAACCAACGTATTGTGAGCAGCATGGGCGCTGGCGGCAAGTTCCACCCCGAACGGGTAGAGATTTGCGACATCTCCAAATCAAACCATTGCAGATTAGCATTCTACATTAGAAAACGCCTACACCGCCTCGGCGTCTTCGATGGCATCACTGCGGTCTACTCGCCCGAGCCCGTTGATGCTTCCGCCGTCGTTACAGAGGGCGTTGACGAGCAAAACAAAGTCTCCAATGTGGGCACCATCTCCTATCTTCCAGCCACCTTCGGCATCTTTTGCGCCTCGGTGGTGATTAATGAATTCCTTGGAAAATGAAAAAGATCCTCTTCATCTGTCACGGCAACATCTGCCGCAGTCCCATGGCCGAGTTCGTAATGAAACACCTCGTTGCAGAGGCGGGCTTGAGTGGCCAATATGAGATACAATCTGCGGCTACCTCAACCGAAGAAATCGGCAATCCCGTCTATCCGCCAGCGCGGCGCAAATTGGCAGAGCACGGCATTGGCTGCGAGGGCAAGACCGCCCGTCAGATGACACGGCAGGACTACAACTATTACGATTACATCATCGCCATGGACCGCAATAACCTGCGTAATCTAAAACGCATGTTCGGCGAGGACACCGACCACAAAATCAGCCTCTTAATGGAATACACCCATCGTCCAGGTGACGTTGCCGACCCTTGGTATACGGGTGACTTTGAAGCCACTTGGATAGATGTTCTGGAAGGATGCAAGGAATTATTAGTGTTTTTGGAGCATTCAACAACCAAAAGATGAAAAAAGGCATCCATATTACATTGATGCTGCTCGTTTTAGCCATAATGGCCTCTTGCGACGGTAATCACCAAAACCAGACGGAGAAAACGCCAAGCCCCCAAAAAGAGGCCATCTCTGTTGCTGAAGAAGTGTTTACGCCCGACTTTTCCCATGCCGAAGACACCGTGTGTTACAAAGACTATGTCTTTTTCTCTCAGCCCATCCCCGAAGCAGTGAAAGCCCGAATGCAAAGTAAGTCGATGCCCGAAAAGGCTAGAATCAGCTATGACGAACTCCGATATCTCACCCTTTTTTATTACGATTTCGAAGGCAAAACCCAGCAAGGCGAGATGGTGTGCAACAAGGCCATCGCACACGACCTGCTCTGCATCTTCAGGACCTTATTTGCAGAGGCTTATCCCATCAACAGCATACGACTTGTAGACGACTTCGATGCTTCCGACGAGGCCTCCATGCAGGCCAATAACAGTTCCTGCTTCAACTACCGCACCATAGCAGGTTCATGGAGACTTTCGCAACATGCCTTTGGAATGGCCGTCGACATCAACCCCCTGCAGAACCCCTGCGTCAGAGGCACGCGCATTCGACCCTCTACAGCAATAGACTATGTGGACAGAAGCAAGGACTTCCCACACAAAATTGACGAAAAAGATTTCTGCAAAAAGACGTTTGATTCGTTCGGTTTCCGTTGGGGCGGCCACTGGCGCAGCGTAAAGGACTACCAGCATTTTGAGAGAAGGAGATGAGAATAAATGACGGTTATCCATTGATTATTCGCTTTTTATTGTATCTTTGCAGCAATAACCAATAAAAACAGACTCTTATGGGACTCATCAACTTTCCAAATGCCAACCAAACGCAAAAAACGCCAAATCAAAGCGGATGCCTCAGAAGGATTATCGTTATTTTAGTTGTTGCTTTCGTCGCCTACTACCTATTGAAATCCTGTGGAGGAGGACTGTTGAATTACGGAGGTGGTGGAACTTCCAACACCACGCCCTCTTCGAACGACAACACCATAACCATGCCCGACATGACCCCCAAAAACACCAACACCACTTCCAATACCACAACCACTTCCAACTATGGGGATTACAGCTGGATTGTCGGCACCTGGGATTGTGACATGGGCGCCTATGGCAAGATGGTGATGAACTTTGAAGGCGATGGCGCCTCAGGACGATGCTCCGAACTCAAACCCGATGGCACCTATAGATATGGAACCTACCAAGTCGACGGCAACGTACTATCCTATAAATTGACGGGAGAGAGCTTCTCGACAACAATTAAGATTGAGTCTGGCCACAGGCTGTCGGATGGTGATGGTACTTATTACCGAAAGAGGAACTGAGTATAAGAAAACTTCTTAACGGAACGGTTCCATCACCCGATCAAAAATGCCGTTCATGTAAGCCAAAGCCATGCCGTAGTTGCTGATCGGGATGCCTTGGTTGACAAACAAATTAGTTCGGTTCAACAGTTGCTTGCGTGTGCTCATGCAGCCGCCGCATTGGATGGCCATGGCGTATTTTTCAGGGTTGGCAATGGGTGACAGCCCTGCCACATACTCGAAATGAATGTCTTTTCCTGTGTAATTCAGAATCATGCGAGGCAACTTCACGCGGCCTATGTCTTCACAGGTGCTGTGATGAGTGCATGACTCAAGCAACAAGACTGAATCGCCGTCCTTCAGTTGTGAGAGATAAGGCGTACCTTTCACATAGTTGTCAAAATCGCCACGCAAACGTGCCATGACAATGCTGAAGCTTGTCAAAGGAATATCTGGGGGAACGATTTTGCTCACATAGCCGAACACCTGGCTGTCGGTAACCACCAAAGCGGGTCTGGGCATAGCGTCGAGGTACTGCTGCAAATGCGTCTCCTTCAGCACAACACAGATGCATTCGTTGTCCAGCACATCGCGGATGGCCATCACCTGAGGCAAAATCAAACGACCTTCGGGCGCCTCGCTGTCGACGGGGCAGACCAACACGACCACCTCGTTAGGTTGGATGATGCCACCCAGCAACGACACTTTCTGATAGGCGCTCTCGGGGATGGTCTTTTTCAATAGGTCGACCAAAGGCGCAATATCATCCTTGTTTGCAATACTGAAATTCAGTACTTTAGTGGCATAGTTCTGCTCTATCATCGCCTTCACGACAGCAAGAAGCGACTCTTGGTCGGATTTGTTGTGGACGACGAAGAACGGCACCGCCAACTCGTTCATGCGGGCGATGAGATGCTTCTCCGGGTCGCCGAAGTTGTTCTCTGTGATGACCAAAACGGCGCAGTCGATCTCCTCAAGCACCTTCATGGTCTTTTCCACACGCTGTTGTCCCAACTCGCCCACGTCGTCGATGCCAGCCGTGTCAATGAGCACGCAAGGCCCAATGCCAAAGATTTCAAGGCTTTTCTTGACGGGATCGGTGGTGGTACCCGCCGTATCGCTCACGATGGCGATATCTTGTCCCGTCAACAGGTTGATGAGGCTGCTCTTGCCGCAGTTCCTGCGGCCGAAGATGCCGATATGGGGTTTTAGATCCTTTGCCATGTCATATTCCTAGATTATAACAAAATGGCCAACTGGTCATAATAATTCTTACTTACAGGCACACGATTCGCATTTGGAGCATCAAGCATTGCATATGTGAATTCCTTGTCTTTCTGCAATGACTTAACCCGGGTGCTATTGACAAAATAAGACCGATGACAGCGTATCAAACCTCCTTTCACGCAAGTGTCTTCCACTCGTTTCATTGTAGTACGAATGCTACAGAACTTGATTTCATCGTCTTCCAGATAGCACACTTTTATATAATTCTCATCCGATTGCACATACAATACCATGTCGTTTGCCACCACGAGCTTCAAGTTGTCGCGCTCATCCATGAAACGAATCTTTTCTTTCGATGTATCGCGCTCTTTGCTTTGAATCTGGTTATCCTTTTCCAACAGCATAAAACATAAGTCGATGATCACATATGGGATAAGCATCAACACAAACAAATACACCAACGTCATGCCGAAAAACCAGAAAAATGCCTCTGACTTGTCTGACATCAGCCACAAATAAAGAGCCGTAAAACCCGAGGAAAACACGACTTCAATAATACAAAGCAGGATGCTTTGCCACCATCGAATTGTTGAACTCTTTCGATTGATTACCCAAAACAACAACCGCGAAAACAACAAGACTACAAGGGCGATGCATAAAATCATCGTCACATGAAACGAATAACGGGAAAAGTCAATGGAGAAACGGTCGAAACTGGTAGGAGAAAACAGCAACAGCATCCCGAACACGAAAAGCGGTATGCCAAAAACATGGCTTAAAATCCCGTTTCTTGTAGCATATTCTTTTGTTAAAGCGGTCATTTATTCTTTATCATTGGGATTGCAAAGATAATAAAACTCTGAAAACCCTCAAAAAAAACGAAAAAATGCCATCACAATCTAAGAATTATAATTTACTATATTTCAGCAATAAAGCCGACAACAAACGACAACAAACGATTACAGTCGACTACAAACGTTTGTTTACCGACTTTGTCTTGACAAGGGTCGTTACTTTGCATCGTCAAACCAACCAAGGGGCGACACAACAAATCAAACTTATTACTATTTACAAAACACACACATCATGAGTACAATGAGAAACTCGGTCATCTTGATTGGCCGCCCGGGTGCAGAACCTGAAACAAGAACATTCAATGACAATCGCATCATCACGCGCTTCAGCCTCGCCGTAAACGAAACACACCGAAACGCCAAACACGAACAAGTGAAAGATACACAGTGGTTCAACGTGGTTGCATGGGACAAGACTGCTGAGCGTGTCGCACTCGCAGTGAAAAAAGGAAAACGAATTGCCATTGACGGCGCCTTGCGTAACAACGTATGGACTGACAAAGAAGGAAACCGCCATACTTCCACGGAGATCCATCTCAACAACTTTGTCTTACTAGACTGGGGAAAAGAACAAAACAATTAAACATCTTATTAATAACCATTTAAAAACACACAACTATGAGTACAATGAGAAATTCGGTCATGCTGATTGGCCGCCCAGGTGCAGAACCTGAAGTGAAAAGTCTGAACAAGAACAACAAAATGGCCCGTGTACGCCTTGCCGTAACAGAGAGCAAGAAGAACGCAAATGGTGAATGGGTCAGCGAAACACAATGGTTCACCATAGTGGCCTGGGGCAAGATTGCCGATCGCGTTGAAAACAACGTCAGAAAAGGTCTGCAAGTGGCCGTCGAAGGCTCCTTGCGCAATAACGAATGGACCGATGACAAAGGACAGCGGCACTCCAACACAGAGGTTTGGGTCAACGACCTGTTCCTTATCGATCGGGCGAAAGATTAAACGTTCTCTCTTAAAAATAAAGGGCGGCTGAGCCGCCCTTTATTTTTAACCAGATACCATAAACACTCGAGGATCCTTCCATTTGGAATGACGCAGCATCTCGTTGGTGAAGTGGGTACGGCTACCCACTTGTTCAAGAAGTTCCTTCGCCTTGTCGAATTGGCGCAACTCACGATAGATTTCAGGAAGTTCCAAATCTACCTGTTCTTCAGGATGTTTTTCAAGCAAGGCTAAAAGACGCGTCAGATTCTCCGTAAAATCCTTGTGGTTTTTCAGAAACAGTTTCTGCCCTTCCAGTATCATCTTTCTGTTATTGTTCCATACACCGAAACTCATGAATCCATTGAGGAAATACTTTAGCCTGACATGCTGATGGTTTCGATGCAAGTCGTTATAGGCCCACCACAAGAAACGGCGAAGATATATCTCTTTCTTCGGCTCATAGTGACTCTTCTTCAAAAAGGTCTTGTAATGATTGATTAAGGCCATCTTCCCTTTGTTGTTGGAGAAACTGATACCGAAAAAGCGCCAGGTGTTCCAAGAATAGACTTCCGCCTCGGGCTTTTCGAAGGTGATCAAAGGCTCTTCCGGCTTTTCAATCCAAAAGACATGGCCACATGAAGGGCACATAATCATCTTTTGGGGAGTCGTTATAAGATTATCGTTAAGCACCTTCCCATCCGAATACAAGATAGCTTCATTGACCATTTCGGCTCTCAGGATACGACCTTCAAGCCATGCTTGGCAATGAGGACATTGAAAATAAAACGAATCGAACTTCAGCATTTTCTATCTTGTTTTCAGGCGGTAAAAGTAAGATATATTTTTCATTTTCTGCCAAAATCGGCAGGGATTTCTCCCCAAATCTCCGTTTTCCATTTCAGAACGGGCACCTCTATGACGTTCTCATTCAGCCATTTTTCGGCGCGTGCGATGAGTTCAAAAAGATATACATTCTTGTCGTTAGGCTGCAATTTGGTCTTACATTTTTTTTGTCGAATCCACAGCTGTGCATTGACAGAATCACTATAAATAGGGTATTTCACTCTATTTTGCTTTTGCCAAGCCAAAGCATGCACGATAGCCAAAAACTCACCGATGTTATTGGTGCCTTTTTCAAACACAGGACTCTTAAAAATGTTCACAATCGTTACAGGCTGGCTGCTAAAATCGACAAATACACCTTGATACTCCATCTTACCTGGATTGCCTGAGCAAGCAGCATCAACGGCAACTGCCGGGCTTATGGGCTTCTCTTTGACTATTGACAAATCAACTTGAGGCGTTGTTTTCTTTTCAAATCCATTAAACCCATTGGCGAAAGCCTCTTCGGCACTTGCTTGATCTGGATAGCCCTTATATAGCGCCCCGGGAAAGCTCTCAACTTCCTTCTTACATGCCTCCCAGCTATCATAAACACCAGGATTTCTGCCTTCCCAAACAACGTAGAATTTGCTTTTCGACATAGACACAATACTAGGTTCTCAGAATTCGCCCATCTTTGACAATAGGAACTGTTGACACAGCATTTGTGTCTAAGCAGAACTTGATGTCATCATAAAATCCAAGCGTAAACAAACGCCTCACATGATAGCAACCAGAGAGAGCGCCCAAAAGGTTTTCTTTGTTTTCGTTATAGAAACCATCAAGCAAAAGACCCAAATCGTCAGTGTTAACCTCGACTTTCTGTTTCAACAATGCTATCAGCATTCCGGCGCAAAGCCCGTCATCCAAGGAGAAATTACCTTCGGTTCCAGCACAAACCAGAAACACGTCTTTCCCTATTTCAAGAACCAAGTTCACGACGGCTTCGGCATTCCTAAAACAAGCCAGAAACACCTCATCAGCACCCCCAACGTTATTAATGGCATTGGTGCCGTTGGTAGTGGTGAATAAGATGGACTTTCCTTCAACGGTTTTTCTACTATACTCCAAAGGAGAATTGGAAAGGTCGAAGCCCTCTATCTTTAAAGCATCCCTTTCACCGCCGCGCAACGTTTTGGTGGTATCACATGCAATAGTAAGATTTTGTGTCTCTTCTACGGTCCTCACGGGGATAACTTCGTGAGCGCCATTGTCTAAGGCAGTAGTGATGACGCTCGTCGCCCGCAAAACATCAATCACGACGACGACATGGCCGCCGAAATCAATGCCATGGGCTTGCTGGGCTGTAGGGACAACTCGGATATTCATATTCCAAGTGAGATATTCAGTCCTCGTGCGGTACGAACCAAATCGCTATCAATTGTCACTAAGTTAGGCTTGGAAATGGCCTCCTGAAGTGAGACGGCTACCACATCGGGGTGATGGTAAGCCACCATTTGGCCAAACTGCTTGTTAAGCACCATCTCGAATGCCTTCACGCCAAACTCGGCAGAGAGCACACGGTCGTAGGCAATCGGCACACCGCCACGTTGCAGATGGCCCAGCGTTGTCTCACGCATGTCATGAGTGAAGCCTGCGGCCTTCATCTCCTCGATGAAACGGCGACCTATACCGCCCAGTTTCTTGTTCTCGTAGCCTACCTCGGTGCTAATCTCATACACCTGCTGACCGTCCTTGGGACGTGCGCCTTCCGAAGCCACCACCACGGCGAAGCCTCGGTCGTGATGGAAGCGCTGCTCCAAACGGGCTTTCACCACATTGATGTCATAGGGGAACTCGGGCAAGAGGCACACCTCTGCCCCACCTGCAATGGCAGAATGCAAGGCAATCCAACCCGCATCACGACCCATTACTTCAAGGACGAAGACGCGGTTGTGCGAAGCCGCAGTGGTAACAAGCTTATCAACGGCCTCGGTGGCAATCTGCACAGCGGTCTGGAAGCCGAAAGTGCATTCCGTCGATGAAAGGTCGTTGTCGATGGTCTTGGGCACACCGATGATGTTTAAGCCCTTTTCATAGAGTTTCTGCGAGATGCGCTGCGAGCCGTCGCCACCGATGCTGATGACTGCATCGATGCCCATATATTGCAACTTGCGGAGCATTTCATCACTGCGATCGACGGTGCTCCAAGTCCCATCGGCATTCTTGACAGGCCAGTTGAACGGGCCGCCCTTGTTGGTGGTCTCGATGATGGTGCCGCCACGGAAGTGGATGCCACGCACCGACTCTGGCGTCAGCCTGACGACCTCAGTGGGTTCCCATAAAATGCCGTTGTAGGCTTGTATGCTGCCTAGCACTTCCCAGTCTTTCTCTTGGGCAGCTCTCTTGACGATGGCGCGAATTACGGCGTTGAGGCCAGGGCAATCGCCGCCACCGGTTAATACGAGTAGTCTTTTCATGTTATTCTTGCTGTTTTGTTGGTTTACCCCAGACACTAATAATACGGTTACGTAGTTTTATGATGGCTTTGTCCACATCTCTCTGACGCGAAAGAGAAAAACTATTCGAAGAGCGGCAAGATGTCAGCACCTTACCTGTCATGTAGTCCTCGAAACTAACACTAATCACCGACTCTTCAGGAGTAGAGGTGGCGGCATATTTTACCAACACGAGTTTCTCCTTCTGCTCTTCTGTGAGGTCCTGGATGCGACGCTCGCCAACCATCTGAAGACGTGTGGCTTCAACGGCATCATAGATACCGGGCTCGATTTCGATATCGGTCACCGTGCCAAAGGAATTCCTGGCTTGGACGATAGAGGCATACTCGTATTTGTCAAGTTTCGATCCCTTCGACACCAAGGTCTTATCGGTCGAACAAGAGCTGAATACCAATACGCCCAGTAAAAGGACAAAACACTTTTTCACATTAATGTTCATAGGGTTATTGATTTAATTTGTAGAGACGCACTTTGGTATGTCTCAACAAACAATTATACTATCCTTTCAAATTCAATGCGATTTGCAATTCATCCAGCTGTTCCTGAGCAATCGGCGCAGGCGAGCCGCTCATCACATCACGACCTGCATTGTTTTTCGGGAAGGCGATGAAGTCGCGGATGCTGTCGGCGCCACCGAAGAGCGAGCAGAGACGGTCGAATCCGAAAGCCAGACCAGCGTGAGGCGGTGCGCCATACTCGAAGGCACCCATCAGGAAGCCGAACTGCTCTTGTGCCTTCTCGTCGGTGAAGCCCAGAGTGTGGAACATCTTGTTCTGCAAGGTGCGGTCGTGGATACGGATGGAGCCACCACCCACCTCCACACCATTCATCACGATGTCGTAGGCATTGGC
>DBXU01000003.1:59617-59868 GCA_002310075.1 Bacteroidales bacterium UBA1204
TTCGTCGGGTCGTCGAGCAAAGCCTCGTCCTCGGGCTTCGGTGCGGTGAAGGGATGGTGCATAGCATAATAGCGTTGCGTCTCTTCGTCCCATTCAAGCAGCGGGAAGTCGATGACCCACAGCGGTGCATATTCATCAGGCTTGCGCAAGCCGAGTTGGTTGCCCATCTCCAAGCGCAAGGCGTTGAGTTGCACACGGGTCTTCATGGCCTCGCCGCAGAGGATAAGCATCAGGTCGCCAGGCTTGGCACC
>DBXU01000109.1 GCA_002310075.1 Bacteroidales bacterium UBA1204
ATCTCCTTGATGCAGCGGTCGCTGTGTTTCAGCAACTGCTTGGCTTCGAGGATGACATATTGGTCGATCCATTGGGGCGCCGACTGACCGCTGGTGTCTTTCACGATTTTGGAAAGGTATTTTGGCGTGATGCAGAGCTTGTCGGCATAAAAACCCACATTGCGTTCCGTGTTGTGGTACTTGCTGACCAGGTCGATGAATCTCTCAAATACAATTTTGTGACGGGTGGAGACAGGTTGCTCCACCTCGCTTTGTTTTGCCATACGCTCGTTGATGAAACTCCCGAAGATGAAAAACACCGAGGAGATGAGATGGCTGATGCTCTCGCGTGCGTAGGCGTAATCGGAGTGGATGGCCGTGTTGATGAGTTGGATGTGTTGCTGCACGATGGAGAGTTCGTCGGGTTTCAAGGTGATGCAAGGGTTGTCCAGTATTTGCATGGCCTCGTTCAGCATCTTCGTGATGTCGGAGCGGAAATGGGAGAGAAACTGTGAAGTGACCGCGATGATGGTCAACTCGGGGGCCTCTTCGGCGCTGCTGGGCTCGATGCGGATGATGTTTTGCGGCAGGTTGAGCACCATCATGCCCTCGTGGATTTCGTATTCTTTCAGGTTGACGCTGCCCTTGAAACTGCCTTTCTTGCAGAAAGCGACCAGATAGCCATCGATACGGCACGGATAACGCAACAGGTTGTAATTGGCCTCGTTGGTGCGTTGCGCCATGATGAAATCCTCTCCTATATTAATAATGTCATCCGTCAAAAACAACTCTTTGACCTTGGCGATGCTGAAACTATTGAGTGTCGTTGTCTCCATTTGTTGAAATTTTCGGCAAAAGTATATAATATTATTGAATTATGTATAAAAAATCGTGAAAATTTCTACTTTTAGATAGTTTTTGATTCCGAAAGGATGCCTTTTAGTCGAAAATGATGTCGTTTCTTTGCAACATCAACAAGAAAGGAAATCAAAATGACTAAAAGATTGAAAAACATGATGTTGCTGTTAGCGCTCTGCGGTATGTCCCTGACGGCAGGAGCACAGCGGGTGCTCACCTTGGATGAATGCCATCGCCTGGCGTTGGAGAATAACAAGAAAGTGAAAGTGGCCGAAGAGGAAGTCAACAAGTCGCGCTACGAGATGTATTCCTCGTATGCCAATTACCTCCCTAAGGTCTCGGCGACGGGTACTTACATGCACAACAATAAGAGTTTCCAGTTGTTGAGCGACGAAAACATGGCCACGCTTGGCAGCATCGGCACCACGGCACAGGCTGAAATCGATGCCTACCGTCAAGAGTTGCTGCAGGTGTATCAGAACGACCCGGCGGCTTTGGTTGCATGGACTTTGCTCCAACACGACCCGACGATTAATAAGATAGTTTCCGATCTGATGGGCTTGAATGTCGAGGATGCCTTGAACCAAATCGGCGAGCAGGTTTCGGATGCGTTCAAGATTGACACGAAGAATGTTTACGCAGGGATGGTCACTGTACAGCAACCGATTTTTGCGGGCGGAAAGATTGTGGCCTATAATCTGATCACGAAAGACTTGGAATCTCTCGCCGAGTCGAAGCTCGACATGCAGCAGCAGGAAGTCATCGTCACCACGGACAAGGCCTATTGGCAAATCGTATCCATCGCTAACAAGCTGAAACTGGCCGAGAGCTACACGGAATCGCTTCGCACCTTGAACTCTGATGTCGAGAAGTTGGTCGCGGCGGGTGTGTCCACCAACTCTGACCAATTGGCCGTGAAGGTGAAACTGAACGAGGCGGAAACGGCATTGCTGAAAGCACAGAACGGCTTGGCGCTTTCCAAGATGCTGCTTTGCCAGATCTGCGGCCTGCCTTTGGATTCCAATATTGCGATGGCCGATGAGAAACTTGACGACGTTTTGCTGACCAACAACAGGCCTTATTATTCGGAGAGCGACATTGAAGCCAACCGTCCTGAGCTGAAATGTCTCAGCCTAGCCAACGATATCTACGCGAAGAAGGTGTGGGTCACCCGCGCCGATTACCTGCCCACCATCGGGGCCTTCGGCAATTATGTCGTTAGCAATCCCTCGTGCTTCAATGGTTTCCAAAACGAGTTTGGCGGCATGTGGAACTTCGGTGTGATGGCCAAGATTCCGATTTTCCATTGGGGTGAGGGTTACAATAAGACCCGTATGGCCAAGGCCGAGGCGAAGATCCAGCAGTACAACTATGACGATACCAAGGAGATGATCATGCTTCAGGTGCGTCAGTGTGAGACTCAACTTTCAGAAGCCGACTCGCGCCTGAAACAAACCCAAGAAAAACTGAATGATGCCGACGAGAACCTGCGTATGGCCAATGCGGGCTTTCGCGAAGGTGTTGTGGAGTCGTCGGTGCTGAATCTGGCCCAGACCGCATGGCTGCAAGCCCATTCGGAATACATTGATGCCAAAATCGACTGCATCATGGCTGGCGTCAACCTCCGCAAGGCCGTTGGCGTGTTGAAATGATCACAATCTCGAATCTTGAATTTTGAATTTTGAATATTAAATAATCCAATATCATGTCCACAACATTAAAAGAACAAAGAATGAACACCTACCTTGCACTGGGCGTGCTGGGTGGGGTGATTGCGGTGGTTTGCATCATTGGCATTCTCACCTTCCACAAGGAAACGGAATACCTGCAAGGTCAGGCAGAGGTGACGGAATATCGCGTGTCAAGCAAGGTGCCTGGTCGTATCCTCGAATTCAAGGTGCAGGAAGGGCAGGTGGTCCGCAAGGGCGACACATTGGCTGTCCTCGAAGCACCCGAAGTTGAGGCCAAAAAGGCGCAGGCCGAGGCCGTAGAACAAGCGGCCATTGCCCAAAGCGCCAAGGCACAGCATGGTGCGCGTTCGCAGCAGATTGAAGGTGCCTACGAGATGTGGCAGAAGTCGCAGGTGGGCGTCGAGATCGCAGAGAAGTCGTTTAACCGTATCAGCAACTTGTATAAGGATGGTGTGGTGAGTGAGCAGAAATACGATGAGGTGAAGGCCCAGCGTGATGCCGCCATTGCCACCGAGAAAGCGGCCAAGTCGCAGTATAATCTTGCCCTGGCTGGCGCGCAAAAAGAGGACAAGGAGATGGCTGCCGCCCAGGTGTTGCAGGCGCAAGGTGTGGTGGCGGAAGTCAATTCCTACATCAATGAAACCGTGCTGACGGCCTACTCCGACGGCGAGGTGACGGAGATTTTCCCGCATATTGGTGAACTGGTGGGAACGGGCGCACCGATCATGAACATCGCCATGATGGACGAGCAATGGGTGACCTTCAACGTGCGTGAGGACTGTCTGAAAGACTTCAGCATCGGCACGGAGTTCGACGGGTATGTGCCTGCCATCGAAAAGGACATCAGGCTGAAGGTCAGTTATATGAAAGACCTTGGCGACTATGCCGCTTGGAAAGCCACCAAGGAAACGGGGCAATACGACCTCAAGACCTTTGAAGTGCGTGCCACACCGCTTTCAGTGTCGAATGAGGTGCGTCCGGGCATGAGTGTGGTGGTGAAAAGGGAGCATAGAAGAAAATGAACCCGAATGATGAAAACAGGAGTGCCTTGATGCGTGTGATGCGGCGTGAAGTGCTCAGGATGCTGTCGCAGCCTGTGTATGTCTTCTGCATGGTCGTCGCGCCCTTGGTGGGCTACCTCTTCTTCACGACGCTGATGGGGCAGGGGCTTCCCATGGACATCCCCATCGGGGTGGTTGATGAGGACAATACGGCCGTCACAAGGCAGGTGCTGCGCAACTTGGACGCTTTTCAGCAGTCGGAGATTGTGGAGCAATACGCCAACTTCGGCGAAGCCCGCGAGGCGATGCAGCAGGGCAAGATTTACGCCTTCTATTACATCCCGAAAGGCACGACGGAACTGGCATTGTCGAGCAAACAGCCTGAGGTGTCGTTCTATACCAATCCGTCCTATCTGGTGGCGGCATCCTTGGAGTATCGCGACATGAAAACGATGGCCGAACTGGCTTCAGGTGCCATCGCACGTGAAACCTTGTATGCCAAAGGCTATGCCGACGATCAGGTGATGGGCGTCTTGCAACCCATCAAGATGGAGATGCATGCCATCGGCAACCCGGGGCTGAACTATTCGATTTACCTTTCGAATATCCTGCTGCCCGCCATGCTGATGCTGCTCATCTTCCAAGTGACGATTTACTCCATCCACAGCGAAGTCAAGGAAGGTGCCTCGAAACACTGGATGGAGATGGCTAATGGCAATATCTACAGGGCTTTGGCTGGTAAGTTGTTGCCTCAGTTGGTTGTTTGGATCGTGATGGGCGCGGCGTATATGGTCGTCCTGTATGCCTATTGGGACTTCCCGCTGAAGTGCGGTCTCTGGCCCATGGCCTTGAACGCCTTGCTGCTCATCTTGGTGTCTCAAGCCTTCGGTGTGTTCTTGTGTGAGCTGTTGCCTTCACTGCGTTGGGCCTTGAGTATTGCCACCTTATGGGGCGTGCTGTCCTTCCCGATTTCGGGCTTTTCTTTCCCGCAGATTGCGTTTCCGGCACCGCTGAGGGCGCTTTCGTATCTTTTCCCGCTCAGGTATTATTACCTGACCTATGTGGATCAGGCATTGAATGACTTGCCGTTGTATTGCTCATGGGCCAACTTCGCGGCGTTGCTGGCTTTCATGGCCTTGCCGTTATTGCTGCCTAATCGGTTGAAAAAGTGTTTGTTGGAATATCAATATACAAGATGATGAAATGGTTGCATAACATATTGGAGGTTTTCCGCGAGGAACTCCACAACTCGATTTTCGATGAAGGCGTCATCGTGTTTTTCTTCATCGTGCCCTTGCTTTATCCTTTGCTTTACGCTTATCTGTATAGCAATGAGACGGTTCGCGAAGTCGCGACGGTGGCGGTCGACAATGCCAATTCCGCTACCAGCCGTGAATTTCTGCGCAAGGTGGATGCTTCACCCGATGTGGACATCGTTGGGCATTGCGCAGATATGCAAGAGGCTGTCAACCTGGTGCATAAGCACAAGGCCTATTGCCTGATTTATATTCCCTCCGAGTTTGACAACGCCCTGATGAGCGGACAACAAGCCGTAGTGGAACTGTATTCCGACATGGGCAGCATGCTGTATTACAAGGCGGTATTGTCCTCGTGTACGGAGGTCTCCCTGGCGATGAACAAGGACATCAAAGCGCAGCGGTTGGTGGGCGCGACCGACAAGCAGGTCTCTACCTTCAACCATCCCATTGAATATGAGTATGTTCCGATGTTCAACACGCAGAGCGGCTTCGCCACCTTCCTGATTCCCGCTGTCTTGGTGCTGCTGATCCAGCAGACGATGGTGTTGGGCGTTGGCATGATGGCGGGCGAGGAGCGCGAGAAGAAACGCCGTGGCATCCTTGAACCGCATGTGTTGGACAAGACCCCGGCCGAGATGCTGTTAGGCAAGGCCTTGACCTTCTTCGCCCTCTATGCGGTCGTTGCGGCATACGTCTTTTGTGTAGTACCACGCCTGTTCCACCTGATTCAGATTGGACAGTGGCAAGATATGGTGGCCTTCCTGTTCCCGTATCTGTTGGCTTGCATCTTCTTCAGTCTGACCCTTTCGGGCATCGCGCACAACCGTGAGGTGTTCATCATCATGTTCGTCTTCGTCTCGGTGCCGCTGTTGTTCATCTCTGGCATTTCGTGGCCGTCGTGCTCCATTCCACATTTCTGGAAAGTAGTCTCCTGGCTTTTCCCCTCGACCTTCGGCATCAACGGCTTCGTGAAAATCAACAACACGGGTGCCTTGCTTCGCGATGTGCGTCCCGAACTGATCGGTCTTTGGATACAGACTGCATTTTATGCTTTCACAGCTTGGCTGGTGTATTACCGTTCCTACGGCAAACACCTGAAAGACAGCATCGAAGTGGCCGAAGAGAAACTCCAGGCACGCTGGGCGGAGTATTTGTAAATGACTTCAATCACCTGAAAACAAGTAGAGACGCACCCGACGTGCCCCAAAAACCTGATGCCTCCACAATTCTAACGTCAACCCAAATCAATATCGGAATAATTAGAAACAATTATTTATTTTTGCAGCTTGAAATTCTCAAAATCTTAATCTACAAAACCTAAATCTATATGAAAAGATTCTCTAAGTCCATAATGACTATTATGTTAGCAGTAATGGTGTGCTTTGTAGCAGCAGGCTGTACAAAACACAATGGCGGCAACGGTGCATACAAAGGCCACGATTACGTCGACCTGGGCCTGCCGAGCGGCACGTTGTGGGCGACTTGTAACGTGGGAGCAGAAACCCCCGAAGAATATGGCGACTATTTTGCTTGGGGCGAAACCCAATCCAAAGACGCCTACAACTGGAGCACCTATGGTTACTGCAATGGCGACTACAACCAACTTACGAAGTATTGTGCCCAATCTGATTTCGGCTTTAATGGCTTCACCGACAATTTGGATGCCTTGCTGCCGGACGATGATGCTGCTACAGCACATTGGGGCGAGGGCTGGCGTACCCCGACCTACGAAAACTGGGTCGAACTGCTGTCGAAATGCAGCCATACTTGGACGACAAGAAACGGAGTGAACGGTTGTCTGTTCACCGGACGCAATGGCAACAGTATCTTCTTGCCTGCTGCAAGCAGCCGCTATGACGATGAATCCCGCAATGCTGGTGATGTAGGCGCTTATTGGTCGCGCACGCTCCATAAGAGCGCTCCTGACGGTGCCAAGGGCTTCCAATTTATCATCAGCTTTGACGACTGCGACCTGTACGATGACTTCGGCAGGGCTTCTGGTCTTCCTGTCCGGGCGGTGTGCTCTTTAAATGGAAAGATAAATGTAAAGCATTGATAAATAGAAAGTTGTCTCATTGTGTAAAAAAAAATCCCGAAAACGATTGCCATTCCAATAAATTGTTGTACTTTTGCACACTCAAAATTAAAGGAAAGAAAGCGATGAAAAAAGA
>DBXU01000084.1:0-958 GCA_002310075.1 Bacteroidales bacterium UBA1204
CTAATGTTCAGAACCTGGATGAGGTGGTAATCAACGGCGTGCGCCTCCAAAAGAATGCCCCCTTCTCCGTCACCAACATTGAGAAGGTGGAGCTCAGCGACTTTTCGAAAACCGGCCAGGAACTCCCCTTCCTGTTCGCCAAGACTCCCGGCATCATCGCATGGGGTGAGAACGGCATAGGCTCCGGCACCTCTTATATGCGCATCCGTGGCGCCGGTGACTCGCGCATCAACGTCACCCTCGACGGTGTGTCGCTCAACTCTCCCGAAGACCAGTGCGTGTTCTGGGCCAACATGAACAGCTACGGCTCGCTTCTGAGTTCGGTGCAGATCCAACGCGGCGTGGGCAGCTCCACCAACGGCGACGGCGCCTTCGGTGGCACGATATCGCTGACATCGGCCAAGCCTTCCCTCGTGCCGAGTGCCGAAATCACGGGCTCCTATGGCTCGTTCAACACCCTTAACTTCGGTGCAAAGGCCTCCACAGGCATGCTGTGGAACCACCTCATCGTCGACGGGGCCTACCATGAAACCCACACCGACGGCTTCATCCACGGCACGAAAGGTCGCAGTGGCAGCTACTACGGTGGCCTCACCTGGATGGGCAAGAACTTCATCCTCCGCTACAAGAACATCGGCAACTTCGAGATGACAGGTCAGGCCTGGAACGGCGTGACGGCTGGCAACAACGACCTCAGCCTTATGGACGGCACCTATGGTGAGCACACGGGCATCAAGACCTACGCCGATATGTATAAGGTGGGTCTGGGACAGTTCAACTCGCTCTACGAGTACCTCGTCACCGACGAGGACGGCAACTTCGTCAAGGACGAGAACGGCCATTACATGACCCAACGCTACCAGATGAACGACGGCACCTTCTGGGACCGTACCACCGACAACTTCTGGCAAGACCACAACCTCCTCTCTGCTGCTTGGGAGATCAACGAGCACTGGGC
>DBXU01000084.1:966-1706 GCA_002310075.1 Bacteroidales bacterium UBA1204
CACTACACCTACGGCTACGGCTATTATGAGGAGTTCCGCCCCAATAACAAGCTCTCCAAGTTCGGCATGACCTACTACGATGCTGAAGGCAACCAAGTGAAAAAGACCGATTTCGTCCGCAAGAAAGGGCTTCGTCAGGACACCTATGGCCTCGTTTGGTTCACCCGCTACAATGACGCTCATTGGAACGTCATCGGAGGCATCTCCGCCCAAAACTTCCAAGGCAACCATTTCGGCTATGTGACTTATATCGCTAACGAAGGCGTGGCCAACAAATACCTCGCCAACGGAGATTACAAATATTACGACTCAGACGCACAGAAGCTCGACGGCAACGTCTTCGTCAAGGCCGCCTACACCTTCGGCAATTACTGGACCGTCTTCGGTGACATACAGTTCCGCTACGTAGACTACAAGACCAACGGCATCAACGACAAGTTCTACGACGACGAGAGCGGCTACTACAACCAGGAACTCGACATCCACGAGAAGTACCCCTTCTTCAACCCCAAGGGCGGCATCTCCTTCGATAAGGGCAGCCACCATGCCTACGCTTCCGTGGCCATGAGCCACCGCGAACCCGAGCGTAACAACTTCACCGACAACGGCTCCTATCCTTTCCCCAAGCCCGAGCAACTCCTCGACTATGAGTTGGGCTACAACTACAGCGGACGCATCTTCCAGGCTGGCGCCAACCTCTATTATATGGACTACACCGACCAGTTCGTGCAGACCGGTGC
>DBXU01000084.1:1804-2067 GCA_002310075.1 Bacteroidales bacterium UBA1204
GCCGCCTTGAGCCAAAACAAGATCAAAGACTTCGATGAAGTCGTCGAAGACTGGGACAACTGGGATACCGGAACCGCCACCATCCATTACGACAACTCCACCCTTGCGTTCTCGCCTTCGGCCATACTGAATGGCTTCGTTACCTTCCACCACAAGGGCTTCGAGGCCACCTGGCACACAAACTATGTCTCACGTATGTATCTCGACAACACCCAAAACCTTGACCGTTCGCTGCCTGCCTACAGCACCTCCAACGTCAGCCT
>DBXU01000084.1:2213-7214 GCA_002310075.1 Bacteroidales bacterium UBA1204
ATGGCAGGTTTCCATGTCATGGGCAACCTAACATTGCGGTTCTAAGATTGACATTGCTTGCGATCAAAACTATCATAAATCCCGCTCTTAGGAGCGGGATTTTTCATATCTTTGCACTCAATAACAACACAATCATGAAAAAAACGATTCTGAGTATTGCCATTATCGTGACCGCCCTCCTGTTTGGATGTAGCGAGCCACAACCTCTCACGATCTACATGGTTGGCGACAGCACCATGGCCGACCGATACGACACCGTCGAAACGCCAGAACGCGGTTGGGGACAAGTATTCCCTACTTTCCTGAGCGAGCAAGCCCTCGTTAAAAACCATGCAAAAAACGGCAGAAGCACGAAATCATACCTAGACGAGGGACGCTGGGAGAAAGTGATGGAAACTCTCGACAAAGGTGACGTCGTCATCATCCAATTTGGCACCAACGATGCGAAAATCGAAGACCCCGCTCTTTTTGCCGATCCTCAGCACTATGCCCAAAACCTGACTTTCATGATACGCCAAGCAAAATCCGTCGGTGCCTTACCCATACTCTGCACACCCATCGCACGCCGCCATTTCAACGGCGATGAGCTTCAACACGTTCACGGCGACTATCCAGCTGCCGCCATTGAAGTAGCAGAAAAGGAAGAAGTCCCCTTGGTGGATATGACCGCCATCACCATGAGATGGCTCGAACCGCTTGGCGAAAAAGGCTCAAGGCCTTATTTTGTCTATAAGATCAACCCCGGCGAATACAGCAAATACCCTGATGGTAAGTCTGACAACACCCATCTTCGCGAAAAAGGTGCCTTGAAGGTGGCAGAACTGTTTTCCCATGCCGTAATAAAGCAAAACATCAAGCCTCTGAAGGATTACATACACCCAAACAACAAAGTAATCAAATACACCATCCCCTGTGGAATAGAATAAGCTCAGACGACATCTATTAACCTGTATCATTATTCCAAAACAACGCCCCATGATCTGGTCTGAACTGTTATCCAACAAACGCTATGCACAGCCACACAAGAGCCCTGACATCCGGAGCTCGTTCCAACGTGACTATGACCGCATCCTCTTTTCAAGCCCTTTCCGCCGTCTGCAAAACAAGACACAAGTTTTTCCTTTGCCAGGCGCACAGATGGTCCACAACCGTCTCACCCACAGCCTCGAGGTGGCCAGCGTCGGACGCTCTATCGCCTGCCGTACAGTAGAAAAACTGGCAGTCAAACACCCTGAACTGAAGGAGCACTTGTCCGACATTGAGAACATCGTCGCCGCAGCTTGTTTGGCCCATGACCTCGGCAACCCGCCCTTCGGCCATTCGGGTGAAGACACCATCAGTAGCTTCTTCAAAGACGGCCCAGGGAAAACCTTGCAAAGCGCAATGCTACCCGAGCAATGGAGCGACCTCATCGCCTTCGAAGGCAATGCCAACGCTTTTCGACAACTCACCCACCAGTTCACGGGACGTCGTGCCGGCGGATTCTCACTGACCTCTGCCACATTGGCAACCCTGTTGAAATACCCTTATCCTTCCTTCAACAAAGGCAACCGCAAAAAATACAACGTTTTCTACTCCGAGATTCCCGCCTTCGAAGAGGTCGTCAAAGAGTGCGGGATGCCCCGTGTCGCCAGTGAACGCCTCGTTTATGCCCGCCACCCTCTCTCCTACATGATGGAAGCCGCCGACGACATCTGCTATCTCATCCTCGACATGGAAGATGCCCATAAACGCGGCATCGTCAGCACCGAAGCCATCGAGGGCTGCTTCGTCTCGTTCTTCAACCCTTCCGACGAATCCGACAAAGGCTTTTTCCAGCACAAGGACGAGGTCTATCGAGACGTGACCGACACCAACGAACGCATGGCCTTCATCCGTGCCATGCTCATCAACAAATTGGTAAACTGTGCCAGCGACATTTTCGTCAACAACTACGAAGCTATCATAGAAGGATGCTTTGAGAAAAGCCTCATCGCACACCTGCCCGACTTCGAAAAAAAGGCCCTCGACCTGTGCCGCGATGAATCTGTGAGACATATCTACCGACACCCTTCTGTAGTGAAGATCGAACTGACCGGCTTCAATGTCATCGGAACACTGTTGGAAGAATTCACTGATGCCATTCTTAACCCCAACACACCCTACAACAAGAAGCTACTTTCCCTTATCCCAGAGCAGTTCAAAGTCGAGACCGACGACACCTACACCAAGTTACAATCCGTCATCGACTTCATTTCCAACATGACAGACCTTTATGCCGTACAACTTTATAAAGACTTAAGAGGAATCGACTGATGAAAAAGAGTGTAACCATCATTTGCCTATTGTTGTGCGGAGTGTTGTCCTTCGCCCAAGACCCTTTCGTTTCGAGGAGCACAAAATCATATTTGATAGCTGAATACAATCCCAAAGACACTTCTTTCTTGCAAGAAAAATGCCGTCAGGCTGGCTTGGACTTGGGAATCTCTGTTTTAGCCAACCGCATCCCCACCAACAGTCGTCTCGTTAGTCCCAAACCATCGCCGCACCTGTTGAAACAAGGGACGCTGCAGCTCCAAAGCAGCATCGATGACAACCAGATTGAGATTGCCGTCTACCTTTCCCCTTTGTTTGACCAGCCCCAAAATATCAACGTGATTCAAATCGACGATGAGCTGATTGTCTACCGCACCACAGAAGCCAGCAGTTTCTTCCACCTGCTTCACCATTGCAAACGCGGCGCCTTTGGCACCAAGGCCACCAGCCATGCCAAGAACGCCGTCGTATACAAGCTTTGGGACACTCCCGAGCGAGCCCTACTTCCCGACCTCGAGGTGCAAAACCAAATGGCACAAGCCGAAGCCAAGAGATGGGCCAAAACCAATTTTCCCCTTTTGATTTTCAATGACCTGAAGAGTTACGCGCTCAATGAGCTAGGCGACGAAGCCATAGGCCTTTTTCTTGACACGATGCACAAGTACAACCCAGGCAAACTCTTACAAGCCGACTTGCTCACCCCCTCATCGAAACAATATCTAAGCCGCGTCAACGAAAACCAATATTGGAATGAGTCGATGCGAACCAAGATCATCGAAACACTGACAGAGAAACAGGTTTTCTACCACGACAACCAGATGCCATGGATGATAGGAAACTTCAACATTCACCTTGCCGACAAGAACCGGAAAGCAACCTCGATGGAGGAATTGGAATGGTTTCTTTCCAAAGCCGCCGCCTTCGATGCAGGCTTCGGCCTCGATTTCAGTGCGGAAGCCATGCGTAAACACGGGCTCACCAATATAATGCTAAACACAATAAAAATATGGGAGACCCTTCGCTTATCCCAAGCCTTCAGCAACGACATCAAGGAAACGCTTAAAGACCCATATTGCGATTGGCACATCAAAAGGGACAAAGACTCCACCTTCCTCCTCTATCCGCAGCACAACTCACGCCGCTATTATTGTAGTCTCTACAATGACCAATGGGAATGGAACTCCCCTTACACGAGCCGTTTCGCGCTTTGCATCACTGTCGAAGGCAAAGGAAGCATTAGCAATCCTGTCATCAGAACCTTTAACGGAATTCTAGAATTCCCTTGTACCATTAAAGCTGGACAGTACCTCATCTATGATTTTGAAGGCAACGCTTGCATAACCGACTTTAACTACAACATAATTGCCAACGTGTACGCGCTAGGAGAATCTTTCTTGGACGAAGGCATTTCCGAGGTCTCTTTCAGTTGCGAGGTGAAAATGGAAGAAAGGAAAAAACCTGAAGTAAACGTACGTTATTATACCCACGGCCATGCCAAGGAGTTGCGGATGCGGTCAAAATAGCAACGTTCACCATAGGGGAAGCCTTCCTTTTCCCTATTGATGATGAGCATTTATTTAAAAAAGCATCATTAATAATGATAAAAGCGTATGAATTGTCTTTGTATTTTTGCAGCATCAAACAATAGACCCAAATGACAACCCTCGATAAACTCGAAATAGGACAATCCGCACGCATCAAAGCCGTAGGAGGTGAAGGCCAACGCCGTCAGCACTTTCTCGACATGGGCCTCATCCCAGATGCCTTCATCAAGATTGTGAAATATGCGCCTCTTGGCGACCCCATGGAAGTAACGATTCACGGCTATGCGCTCACCTTACGCAAAGCCGATGCCGCCCTCATCGAAGTGGAACCATGCGACGACACACAAGCCGAAGAAAGAGCCGACAACCTTGACCAGCTATATATCACCTCCCTTCCCGACCATAACGCCCACCCAGGCTTGGGCGAAGAAGGCATATACCACGACAAGACCCATGAGACGCCGCTGCCCAAAGGCACCCAACTCACCTTCGCCCTTGCCGGACAGCAGAACTGTGGCAAGACCACACTCTTCAACCAACTGACAGGCGCCAACCAACATGTGGGCAACTTCCCTGGTGTCACCGTCGACCGCAAAGACGGCACCATCAAAGGGCATCCCGACGCCTCCGTCACCGACCTGCCAGGCATCTATTCGCTATCGCCATACACCTCCGAGGAGATCGTCTCGCGCGAATTCATCATGAAGGAGAAGCCAAAAGCCATCATCAACATTGTGGACGCCAACAACATCGAACGCAACCTCTATCTGACCATGCAACTCATGGAATTAGGAACGCCTATGGTGTTGGCCCTCAACATGATGGACGAGGTGCGCAACAACGGTGGCAGCATCTTGGTGAACGAGATGGAACAGATCCTCGGTCTGCCCGTGGTACCCATCTCCGCTGCCAAGAACGAAGGCATCAACGAGCTCGTCGACCACGCCATCCACATCGCTAAATACCAAGAAGCCCCAGTGCGTCAGGACTTCTGCGACAAGGACGACCATGGCGGTGCCGTGCACCGCTGTCTCCACAGCATCATGCACCTCATCGAGGACCATGCGCAGCGAGCCGACATCCCTGTGCGTTTTGCCGCCTCCAAACTCATTGAAGGTGACAACATCGTCATGGAGGCCTTGAAGCTCTCGCAAAACGAGAA
>DBXU01000071.1:0-5779 GCA_002310075.1 Bacteroidales bacterium UBA1204
AAGACCTACATCGGCAACTGCGAGCGCATCGACGCGCTGTCGAAGCTGACGGCCTACCGCACCTACCTGAGCGGTCCGTTGGGTGTGTTCGCGGTGGTGAGCCAGACGGGCGGCGAGGTGGACAGCGTCACCTACGTGCTGAAGGACCACCTGGGCAGCTGGACGGTGTTTGCCGACGGGGACGGCGGCCTCGTAAGGGAGGAGAGCTTCGACGCCTGGGGCAACCGCCGCGACCCGGCGACGTGGACGGGGACGGCCACGGGAAGCCTGCTCTTCGAGCGCGGCTTCACGGGCCACGAGCACATGGAGTACACGGGGCTGATCAACATGAACGGCCGCTTATACGACCCGGTGATGAGCACCTTCCTCTCGGTTGACAGCTACGTGCAGGAGCCCGACTTCTCGCAGAACTTCAACCGCTATGCGTATTGCCTCAACAACCCGTTGAAGTACACCGACCCGGACGGGGAGTTGGTAACGGAGCTCGTGGTGGCGATGGCCATCTCGGCGGCGGTGAACGTGGTGATGAGCGGCATCAACAACACGGTGTACGACCGTCCGTTTTTCGAGGGGGCGGGCAAGGCGGCCGCCATAGGCGCCCTGCAGGGTGCGTTTTCGTACGGCATAGGTGCGGCGGCGGGCATCATAGGAGAGGCGGTTAAGGGAGCGACGAATGCCACATGGGGCATGGTGGCCCGGGCGGGCTTCCAGGTGCTGGCCCACGGCACCTTGGGCGGTGTTTCCACCTGGGCGCGCGGCGGCAGCTTCTGGAGCGGCTTCGCCTCGGGCGCGGTGTCGTCGTTTGTGAGCTCGGTGACAGAAATTGGATGCCAAAAACTCCACTTTTCTGAATCATGGACAAAAGCGGCCTTGGTGGCCACGGGTTCTCTTTCGGGTGGTGTGAGCGCCTCGATGGCGGGTGGCGACTTCTGGGACGGCGTGTGCAACGGCCTCATTTGCGCTGGGTTGAACCATGCGATGCATTTGGCGGTGGAAGGAGGAGGAAGAATAATTAAACATGTAAACAAAAGGGGATGGCTTCCTCTTGATCATGAAACCTCCTCGTCCCAATGGGCAAACTACAAAATGCAATATAATGTGTTGCTACATGAACAAAACATATTTGATGAAAACTATCAAATCGTTGGAAAGCAACGGTTGCTTACAATTAGTGCTGTCTCGACAACCACCTGTGTCGTAGGTGATGTACAAGCATCTGCAAAGGCTACTGTGCTGGTAGATGGAATGAATTATGGATCAGAGCCTTTAGTTGTACATAACAATGAACAAAATACAATAATTCCTGATTATTCATCTTTTGTAGGTTCTGCTTCGTTTGTCATCCCTGAAACTGGTGATGTCTCAATAAATGTAATAGGCGGATGGAACGTTTACCTTGGATCTGGTTCGCTATCACCCGCAATTGGTCCTATATTGCCAGTGCCAATTAATGCAAATATGAAAATACAAGTTACGCCATAAATAAATAAGATTATGAAAACAATATCATTTTTGGGATACTCTTTGTTCATGGTTTTATTGGTTTCAGCATGTCAATCTAAAGAGCCAAATAAACAAAATCAAAACAATGCTACGGAATTAAATGACAAAGGATTCGAATTCCTTAATCAGTACTTTTTTGATTGCAATCCCTCTCAATTAGATTCAGCACTTAAATACTTTCAAGAGTCTCTTGCAATGGACAAGAATCATAGCGCTGCAAAAGCCAACCTAAAAGTGACTTTGATGAAAATGAAAAACTATGAACGATTGATTGACATCATGTTGACAGAACTTGGAACAATAAGTCCCCAAGATCACATTTCCAAAGCTGAGATATTTGGATTCACCGCCATGCTCTATAATAAAATTGGCAACTTTGATTGTGAAAAACAAATGTGCACAAATGCTTCTAATGAGTATGCCTTAGTTTTAAGCGATGAAAATAAGTCTATACAGCCTTATCAATTGATTAGTTATTTAAAATACAAAACCTACATTGAAGGGAAAGAAGGCGCTTTATCAGAGCTTGAACAATATAAAGGAGTGTTTTCTGAAGATGAGTTCACAACCATCAAGGAGGAAATTGAAAGATACGATATAAATGATTTGTTTGTTACGGAATGTGACGATTCTTTCGGATGAATAGTTGCTATACATATTACCTTTGTTCCAGCGAATTGCAAATCCTTTTGGTCAAGGTGCTGGAGGTGGGATGGTCGAGCAACAGGCGGATGCGTTTCGACTACGGCTACGACCACCAGAGGATACGCGTTGTCACCGACAGGAACATGCCGCCTATCCATAAGACCTACATCGGCAACTGCGAGCGCATCGACGCGCTGTCGAAGCTGACGGCCTACCGCACCTACCTGAGCGGTCCGTTGGGTGTGTTCGCGGTGGTGAGCCAGACGGGCAGCGAGGTGGACAGCGTCACCTACGTGCTGAAGGACCACCTGGGCAGCTGGACGGTGTTTGCCGACGGGGACGGCGACCTCGTAAGGGAGGAGAGCTTCGACGCCTGGGGCAACCGCCGCGACCCCGACACGTGGACGAATGGACAAAATGCACTATCTTTGTCGCCCATAATAAAGTGTTTCGTATGAAAAAGTGCATCCTATTCTTCCTTTTCGGCATGCTGAGCCTGAGTTGCCTTACGAAGGCCTCGGCCCAGTCGTTCAACGCTGGCCTGTTGGGCGGCGCCACCTTCTCGCAGGTGGACGGCGACCTATATTATGGCTACAACAAGCTGGGCTTCACCGCCGGAGCCTACGTCAACCTGCCCCTCGCGGAGCATTTCGCGCTGCAGATGGAACTGAAATACACGCAAATGGGTGCACACTCGTCGGTGAAAGAGGTGACGGAATACAACTACAACACCTATGACCTGCGCCTGCATTACGCCGAGATTCCGCTGATGCTGCAATACGACTTCGGCCATTTCACGGTGTATGGCAAGAAACTGGATTTCATGAAGCTGGAAGCCGGCATCGGCCTTGACTTCCTGATGCGTTACCGCGGCGTGATGAACGACAGCCCTCAGGAATGGAAGTTCAATTTCTTTTCCGTCACAGGCAACTTTGGCCTGCACTTCGACCTCACCGACCACTGGGGCCTCGGCGCCCGTATGATGTATTCCATCACGCCGATGCAGACCAACCCCACACCACAGTATTTCTTCGACCATTCCTATAACAAGGTGGTGCAGTTTACGGTGACTTATAATATCAATTCTCCGTTGAGATAAAGTCGATGTTCCTCTTCAGGCCTTCGTAGCCCGCGCGTTGCACGGCGGAGCGCCCGAACAAGGCATTGAAACCATCCTGATCCAAGTTTTTCCAATCCTCGTCACGCATGGCTTTCAGCTGTTCCGATGGCTGGAACTCGGGCTCGCTGTTGGGCAGCGAGAAGCGGTTGTAGGGACATGCGTCCTGACAGATGTCGCAGCCATACATCCAACCTTTGAAGCTTTCGGGGTCAAGACCGTCGAAGTCGCCCTTGTGCTCGATGGTTAGATAGGAGATGCATTTGCGCGCGTCGATGTGGAACGGGGCTTCCAAGGCACCGGTGGGGCAGGCGTCGAGGCAGCGCGTGCAGCGTCCGCAGCGGTTGTCCAGCGGTTGCCCGGTCTCTTCCAAGGCAAGCGGCAGAAACAGGTGGCCGATGAAGAAGAAGGAGCCTTTCTTGGGATGGATGAGCGCGGTGTTTTTGCCTATGAACCCCAGGCCGCACCGTACCGCCCAGGCACGGTCGAGCACAGGGGCCGAGTCGACGAAGACACGGGCACCGTCTTGCTTCCCGGCCTCGTCTTCGATGCGAGCCAACAAAGCACGCATCTTGCGCTTCATCACGTCGTGATAGTCGGCGCCATAGGCGTATTTCGCGATTTTGTAATGGCCAGAATCGCACAAAAGTTGTTTCGGATAGTAGTTGTAAAGCACCGTCACGATACTTCGGGTGCCTTCGACGAGCAAGCGAGGGTCGTAGCGTTTTTCCTTGTTGCGGTTGAGGTATTGCATGTCGCCTTCATGGGCTTGCGCGAGCCATTGCTCCATGTAGGTGGATTCTTCATGCAAGGCGGTGGCGGCGGCGATGCCACAGGCATCGAAGCCGAGCAGCTCGGCTTCAGCGATGATCCACTTGGAATCCATCAGAATGGCGCAAACGTCAGGCCGACGGAGAGCGGATGGATCACAGGAGCGTCGTGGCCGACCTCAAAGACGGGGCCGAGCTGGTAGGCGGCGAAGGCGCTGACCCATTTGTAGCCGATGCGAAGCGTGGCGGAGTAGGTGTAACGCTCCAAGTTGTTGATGTAGCACAGCTTCTCATGGATGATGGTGCCATCGGCATCGGGGCCGACATATTTGGTCTTGGCGGCCACCATAACACCTAGCTTAAAGCCTACGCCGATCTTCCAAGCGTTTTTGATGCGGAAACGCAGTTCCAACGGCACATCGAGGTAGGTGGCGTTGACCTTAAAGCGCTTGAAATTGTCATCGTCGCGGTATTGTATGTATTGCAAGGTGTCCTTGGAATAGGGGTTCAGGATGCGGCTGTATGAGAAATAGTTGTGTGTGGTGATACCTACGCCGATGGCCACAGTGTGCTTGCCTTTTTCACCCATGGGGAAGTTGTAGGTCAAAGCGGTGCCAAAGCCTTGGTTGATGCTTCGGGCATCCCAGTTGTCGCTGGTGTTGAGCTGGATGTCGTTGAAGAGATCGAAGCCAAGGGTGATCTTGTTGTCGGTCTTGTTGGCAATCAGTTGGGCGTATGATCCTACTGAAAGGACCAAGGCAATAAGGGTAAGGAATAGTTTCTTCATATCAATGCTGTTATCATGCTTTTTGAAACGGCAAAGATAGTAATAATATTTTGATAAGGCTTAGTTTTTTTTCAGCTCGGCGGCGATGGCGCTGCGTTCGTCAAGCAGGCTGTTGATGTCGTCATCGCTGAGGTTGGGGTCGGCAAGGCGCTTGTCGATGGCTGCGAGTTTGGCTTCCAGATTCTCGTTGGTGCCTGGGATGTCGGTCAGTTGCTTCTCCTTGTTGGGAGCCGGATCCTGGGCTGCAGGGGTTTGGCTTGAGGCGCTTGGGTTGGCGCCTTCGAAATTTTTTAACTGGCCCATGAACATGGTCACCATCTGCTTCGTAAACGGATCGAGCTTATAGATCTCGAATTTCATGTCGTCTTTCATCTCATCGAATTCCGAAAGAAACAGCTTCAGCTGCTCCTTCTGCTCTTCGTTGATGCCAGGGATGGCGTCGAGGTCCTGATTCTCCATGAGCTTCTTGAACATGTTCAGGAGGTTGTCGAGGTCGTTATTGAAGTTTTCGTCGTTCATCGTTTGTCAAATGGTTGTGGGAAACACCCATCAAAAAGTGTTCCTTATGCAAAGAAACGTTTTTTTCGGGGAATGATTGTGACAAATTGACAAAAAATCACGATTATTGCATTCGCTAAAAGAGAGGAGAACATGGAATTCAACACGATCAAAGTGCAGTTGGGCGAAAGCATGGCATGGATCGACCTTGCTCGTCCAGAGGTTCATAATGCATTGAACGATGAGATGATACGCGAGCTCACGGAGGTTTTTGACTGGCTCAATAGCCGCGACGACATCCGTGTCGTCATCCTGAAAGGCAAAGGCAAGTCGTTTTGCGCCGGTGCCGATTTGGCTTATATGAAAGCCATGGCAGGCTATAGCCGTCTGCAGAATGTGGCTGATGCCGAGAAGCTGTCGAAGCTGTTTCGTGCCATTTATTTCTGCAACAAGGCGGTC
>DBXU01000071.1:5811-6018 GCA_002310075.1 Bacteroidales bacterium UBA1204
GCAGCTGCCGACATCGTGATTGCCGAGAGAAACACGCAATTTGCTTTCTCGGAAGTGCGCTTGGGCCTCACTCCCGCCACCATATCGCCGTTTGTGGTGAGCAAGGTCGGCAACACCGTCGCCAAGGAACTGATGCTCACAGGCCGTCGCTTCACGGCTGACGAAGCCAAGGCGTTCCGCCTGGTGAATGTTGTGGTCGACGAGCAG
>DBXU01000034.1 GCA_002310075.1 Bacteroidales bacterium UBA1204
AGCAATACACCTGTTTATCATAACAATAAAACAATATCAAATAACTCTAAATATGGTAATCTGTTTTCCATTTGTAACTAATAGCTTGTAGCCGAATAGTAAAAGAAAGCAATTGCAAGCGTGTAAAAAAAGAGTATCACGACATAGTTTCAATATAATGCCGTGACACTCTTTTTTTACTTGTCTATGCATGATGCGACAAAATAGACAATCGAAATGACCGTATAAAGGAAACACGGCAAGAATATCCAAAGCAAAGTCTTTACCCAACCGTTTGACAACCACACACCTTCATTCCTTGACATCATATTAGACATATCATAGAAATGGCGAGTGAGGATTTCTTTGTTTTTCTTTCGGTGGTCTTCAAGAAGTTTGGACTCGTTTTCAATGAGTTTCTTCCTGTTGTTGATTGCCTGTTCCATATCGGCATCATCAATCTTTGCTTTGACAGTTATGTCTTTTACTTTGCCGATGTAGGCTTCAATAGCTTTGGTGACAGTATTCGCTTTATCTGAGGCTTCACTTAATTTGTCTTTTGCTTCATGCATGGAAGCAGTAGCCATTTCAAGGCCACTTTTTGCCGAAGTCAAACTATTGCCAGCATCCTTGTAGGCTTGAAGCTGTTGGTCAAACTTGTCCGAGGTCTTGTCCGTTTCGATATTCTTGTCTATCGTGTTCTCGAAAGATCCGAAATCCATATCTGAGATTTTACTTTTACCTATTGGCATAGTATCAATGTTGTTGGTTGAATATTCGGTTATCTGCCATATCCTTGCTTCTTGCGAGGTCTGCACAGGCGATTAGCCATCATAGCGCAACGATACGCCCAAGACAGTTCATCCTCGTCCTTGTCACGTCCCCAACCTGAGGTTGCACCACCTCCGCCACCGCCAGACTGGGCGGCAATGGTTGTGGCAGCATCAATGTACTCAGCAAAGAGAAGAATGGCGGTCTTCTGCACATCACCTATCTTGGCAAATACTTTGTCGGCATCCAAAGCTATATTCTTATCGATGATATCCAGACAATTCTGAGGAATATCAACAGGGTAATGATGAAACTCGTCCGTATAGAAGTCGAAGTGACGTATCTTTGGAGAGTCGTCCGCAGTAGGCATGGGTTTGGGTACAGTCATAATCTTTGGCTGTTGGGTATTCTTTGTTGGAGTTGAAACTGGTTTCTCCAATTCTTGATGATGCAGTTTTGCCCAAGTACCTTCAATCTTTGAGGGCATCAGACAACGACCTTTGCCAAGTTCCGAGGACTTATAAATGGAGTTACCACGCTTGATGGCATAGCCACGCACTTGTCCTTTATTGTCAGATTGTAGTTTGACATCATATCCCATTTGCGTGAGGCATTTTGTGTATAGTCCCCAATCAAAGTACGACATCTTAGCCAAAACGGAAAGGCAATCATTGATTATCGCTTCCTTATTTTGGCGGCTCACTTCTTGTGCATCTTTCCAATCACGCTGTTGCCCAACCTTGGCGGCAGCAGCCATCGCTCTTTCGTAGATATAATGGGCATCATTCACGTTGCCCCTTATGTCTATGCGGTTCGCATCAATGTGAAGGTGCATAATGCCACTCTTGCTGTCACGATGGAGCGCAACTACATATTGGCTGTCTTTGAGGTTGGTTGCCTTTGCACTCTTGCGCTTCGACTTGGCTGAAAGGTCAACCGCATCAAACGCACGGATAAAGTCATCCGCCAACCTCTGCCATTCCTCCATCGTCCAACCTTGCGTTTCCTCCGAGGTTGGGGAAACCTCAATACGTATCATGTTCCTTTTGAGCGGATGATAACGGTTCAATTTGTCCTCAAACTTCTTCTGCAAGGCAAGCATTCTTGCCCACATTGCCGTTGGGGAAATATCATCGGGCAAGAGATTGGCCTTTACTATCTCTGCCTTGTCCTTATCTACTGAGTAACGTATGGCATTTGCGCCATGACTTATTACCTTTGCTTTTGCTATCATATATGTCGTATGTTCTATTGGGTTAAGTATTTCTCTATCTCAATCATGCGGTTCAAGATCACCTCTGCGCTTGTTCTCCATCGTTTCATAAATATTTCGCTACGGAGAATGTTCTCACGTTCCGTAAGCGGACGACCTTTGAGGAAGCCGAACAATTTCTGTATATCGCCCCTGGCATCCGAAAGGCTGTTCAAAGCCTTCATTTCTTTGTCAGTCAAGCGTTGTTTGGGATATTTGCCCTCCAACCGCTTGCGTGCGTATGCGCTTGTGGTCAGTCCGCAAAGAGCAGCATATTCCGCTATCTCCTTATGGAGTTGCGGTGTCAGCCTTACTATCAGGCGGCTCGTGTATTTCGGTGCATCCTTTTCTATCTTTTTCTTATTCATACCAAGTATTGCTTCTATAAAAGTGTGCAACCCAATGCGAGCTTGCGAGCGTTCAAGAAGTCCATTGGCATACGGACAAACGAAGTGCGTTTGTATGACATTGGTATTTCTTGCATAGCACCGCTATCAGAGTTTACGCACAAGCACGCTACGCACTGCGGTTGCACTTGTTCACAGACTTGTTGTATAACGATTCTCAAATTACCCAAGCAACAGCAATTGTGGAGCATCCTCCGCTTCCATCTGTTCTTTGACGAATTGCCTTCTGGCTTCTGCCTCCAGTTCCATGTCAGAGACGCTTGGCGGTGGAACATCTTCCTCCTCTCCATTATTGCCATTTCCTGAAGTTAGGGAAGAAAAGGAACTGTTGGCAAGTTGTGTTGGAGAAGTACCGCCATTTTTGATTGGTGGATCCTCCTTGTTAGGGAATGCGGTTGTGGAAGTCATAATATTAGACTTGCCGGAATAGTCTCTTTGGTTGATGGGAACATAGTGAGGATTGACATATTTCTTGCCGTCAACAATCCATGCAGAAATGCATAGCAATGTGTGAACACTTCCTCGTCTTGTCTGTACAGAAGAAAGGATGCCCAATTTGTTCATGTGGTCAAGCATCTTGGAGACGGTTTTTCGGTCACACTTCCATAGTTTGGATAGAGCCACCTCTGACATGTTCACCTCCCATAATGCGGTTGTGGACTCCCCAACCTCATTTGAGGTTTCAATCTGTCGTGTCACAATCTGAATGAGTTGATAAAGGCATGAAAGGCGGTTGATGCCAGCCGTGCCACCCATCAGATAGTTTACTTGTTCATTACTCAGGATAATGCTGTTGAAAATATTACTGTTCATCGTTGTTTTATTTTTGTTATGTAAATCTGTTCATGCTGTTATGCGGAAAACTCTCTGACGTCAAAAGAGGAACTATCGCCTCATGCCGAAGCCTCTCTCTGGCATATAATACTCCTTGTCGTATGCGATATGGTCAAGCACACGTTGCAGTCGGTCAAGTTGGGGGCTGTCAAGCACTTGTATGGCATTGATGGTAATTTTCTGTGATGCAATTCTTCGATGCTCACAATTTCTTTCCGACATGGTTCCGTCACCGTCAGCATAGACCGAATGAAGATAGGTATTGACTGCTTCCGTCTGTTCCTTGCTTGGGTAAGCAGCAGGAAAGCGGTCGGAAATGTAGTCTACCATATTGCTGACCGCATTAGCCAACAGAGGGTCGCGTTTTTGCAGACTGTTTACAAGTTCATCTTTCGTCATAATGCTATGGTCTATTGTTCATTTCATTCAGACGGTTTGCAGCCTCCAGTCTTATCTCCTCCTCCGACATGGCTCTTGCTCCTCGTACCCAGTCAAGCAAGGCTTTCTTCTCAAAGAAGATGAGCTTGCCAGCAGGCTTGAAGTACGGCAACTGGTTAAGATGCGTCATCTTGTAGAGCGTGCTCTTGGCAATGCCGAGAAAGGCGGAAGCCTCTTCAAGGTTCAACACTTCCTTTGTCATATAGCAAAGGTTCTCCAACTTGTTCACTCTCGACTGAAGCTCCACTATCTTGCGCTCATGGTCGAGGTTCATCTTTAATGCGTTCTTTTCTGTCATAAATCTGATATTTTGTTTATTTCGTTATCGATTTCGGCTGCAAAGGTATATTGTTGACAATGATATTCAAGCAGCCGTTATGGTTTATTAAAAGTGCTGATTTTCAATTCTTTGGTTCTATTTTACCATGCTGCAATGTGGTAGATTGGTCGGACACTCACTTGAAATTCAGCATCTTCAAATGTCTATCGTTCAAACAATCACAAAACCAAAGATTGGACAATAAGGGTGGCAAATATTTGGTTCTATTGCCAGTTCGCGTTTTTGAAAATGTCCATCAGAGTGCAAAACAAAATTTAACACCCGATTTTCGCAAGTCATGCTGTTTGAGGTCAAAACCGTTTGCAATAACCACATTTGGGGTACAATGGTAGGAAAATGAGTTGTGAATGAGAGAAATAGGGATTTCCCCTCGTTTTTCAAGGGACAAATTTGTACCTTTGCAAACGAAACAGAGGTATTCCACAAGGGATATTTCGGGCGAAGTGTCCTTGACTTTATTTTTCCGTGGTTTTGTCCCGTTTTTGTCCCTCGCTGATTTTGTGTCACGAAACAAAAATCTGCAAGTGGCTGATTTACAGCGATTAAAATCGTGTTTTGGAGAATTGGTAACGGCAACCACCAGACAGGACCCGGAAGGCACACGCCCCGATCGGCGAAGTGCGCTATTGACGGGATCGAGATTGTCGCCGGGGAATATTAACTCGTCATTTGAACCGATGGAAAACGTAGGTGGTTCTGCCTCCCAGGGATTCTTTCTGGATGACTAGTTTCTTGCGATTCATTTCGAGGACTTTGTAGGTTCCTGACAGGCGCATTTCATAATGGAGACCTTGTGTGAGCCAGAGCGTCTTATTAAAACTGATCAGTTTTTTGGCGGCATTGTAGGAGAACTGGGAACCGTCGACATCCACGTCTTTGAGGTCGAACTGCGTAAAACTTCCCTTCTTGGCCAACGCGATACGGGGTTCGCTCAAGGAGAGATAAAAATGTACCCCCGTGTAGTCGACCTGATTCTTGGAGTCCAGCGCCCACACACCGTAAATCGACCCGGTAAAATCTCCAGTATGATTAACCCGCATCACCCCGCAGGACGTAAACAGAGCCAGACAGGCAACAACAACAGCAAATAATGACTTCTTCATGACACTTTTCTAAGATTTCCCTACAAGGTACATAATTAATCGCAATAATCCAACGGAAAGTGCTGCACAAGTTGCCTCGGTGCACGCGAGCGATATGCAAGTTAGGCCTAAACCCTGCCTGATTTAGCCTATTAAGGGCGACCCAAGACGATATCCAGGTCTGGTTTGAATCTATCGGGTTTCAGCGGCACATGGTCCGTCGCAGCCGGCTGATTCAAACAGCCGGGCGGCATTCCCTGCCAGAATGGACTTAGCATCCAGACCATGGGATCCCAGTCGGGATTCCATGGCTTTTTTTGCGCCGACAAGCGCCGGAGCGGCTACATAAGGATAGTCGGAACCGTAGAGAATGTGCGAGGGCTCCGTGATGGTCAGAAGTGATTCGATCGCTTCATCGGTAGCGGCACCGGCCAGGTCGAAGTACAGATGCGAGAGATTGGCCTCCACATCGACCGGCTTCATATAGCCTTGCGCCACCATCACCGGCATCAGCCCCTTGAAGCGCGGCAGTGCATTGGGCAGGAAAGAGCCGCAGTGCGGAACGACCACCTTCAGGTCCGGGTAGCGGACCAGCA
>DBXU01000065.1:0-7259 GCA_002310075.1 Bacteroidales bacterium UBA1204
CGCTTCATCCGCGTGAGGGCAACCCCTATCCGCTTATGGCCGAGACGCCTTCGGGAATGCTGAACTGCGTCGGGCTGCAAAACAAAGGCGTTCAGTATTTCATCGACACCATTTATCCTCGTATCAAGGACTTCGACACCAATGTGTTGCTCAATCTTTCAGGTTCATGTTTGGATGACTATGTAAAGGGTGCCGAGATGGTGGATGCCTTGGACAAGATTCCTGCCATCGAGCTGAATGTCTCATGCCCCAACGTGAAGCAAGGCGGCATGGCCTTCGGTGTGACCACGACGGGTATTTCGCAAGTGGTTTCCGAGGTGCGCAAAGTGTATCACAAGCACCTGATGGTCAAGCTGTCACCAAATGTGACCAACATTACAGAGATTGCATTGGCAGCCGAGGCGGCTGGTGCCGACTCGGTCTCCCTTATCAACACCTTGATGGGAATGGCCATCGATGCGGAGAGACGCAAGCCAAAACTGTCAGTAATAACTGGTGGTCTTTCGGGTGCCTGCGTGAAGCCTGTGGCATTGCGCATGGTGTGGCAGGTGGCTAAGGCGGTGAAGATCCCCGTAGTGGGCTTGGGCGGTATCTCCAATGCCACCGATGCCGTGGAGTTCATGCTCGCCGGTGCCTCAGCCATCGAAATCGGCACGGCCAATTTCATCGATCCTGTTGTCTCAGCGAAGGTCGCTTGGGGAATCAACGAATATTGTGAACGGCATGGATTCCAAAAGGTGACGGATTTGATTGGGGCTTTGGAGGTTTAGACGAAATTCACTTCTGGACTGATTCTTATCCCAAACTTTTTCTCCACGGAGTCTTGGATTTTGTGGGCTAGTTCCACTATGTCGCAGCCTTTGCCGCCGCCATAATGTACTAGAACGAGCGCCTGCTTTTCGTACACGCCTACATGATTGTCTCGCCAGCCTTTCCAACTTGTGGCTTCTTCGGTCCCTGAGCCTGTCGAAGGGCCGCTATGTTCGATCAGCCATCCCGCCGGGACTTTCACCATGCCATTAGGCTCGTCGTAATGCGGCATGGTAGGATACTCCTTTAATAAGGCATCAAATTGTTCTTTCTCAATCACGGGATTCTTGAAGAAGCTGCCAGCGCTGCCAATCAGCTTCACGTCAGGCAATTTGGCGTCGCGGATGGCGCAGATGGCGTCGTGGAGTTGCTGCAAAGTGGGATGCTCAATGCCGTTTTGCTCCAGATAGGCTTTGATGTTGCCATATTCAAGATGGAGCGGTGCATTTTTTTTCAGCAGGAAGTCCACCGAAGTGATGATATAGCGCCCTTTCAGTTCGCCTTTGAAAATGCTTTCTCTATAGCCGAAACGGCATTCCGCTTTGTTGAAAACCTTGGTCTCGCCTGTAGCCATGTCGATGGCTTCACACTGCGAAAAGCCGTCCTTTAACTCCATGCCGTAAGCACCAATGTTTTGTATAGGGGCGGCACCCACCTTGCCAGGAATGTGGGCTAGGTTTTCCACGCCATGCCATCCTTTGCTGACACAGAAACGCACGAATTCAGGCCAATCCTCGCCAGCCTGTGCGCGAACCACAACCTCATTTCCGTCTTCTCTAAGGATTTCGATGCCTTTCGTGTTGATGTAGACGACGATGCCGTCAAACACCTCGTTTTGGAAAAGGATGTTGTTGCCTCCGCTGAGAATCAGATGCTTTTCCTGTTTGAACACGTCAGAACAAAGCAATGCCTCAAGTTCCTGAAGGTCATTGATTTCAACGAAATGCTTCGCCACGGCGTGAAAGCCGAAGCTGTTGTAAGCCTGGAGGTCGACGTTGGTTTTCATGGCTGCAAAAATACACAATAGAAGCGAAATCTCATCGTTTCAATAAAAACATTCGTATCTTTGTCCCATGAAACGCGCCATCGTATCGGTGATCAACGACTTGGTCACGGACCAAAGGGTCAATAAGTCGTGCCTGGCCTTGCAAAAGGCTGGATACGAGGTGCTTTTAGTAGGGCGGAAGCAACGAAAGAGTCCGCCTATGGATGAGCGTCCTTATGCTACCCACCGCATGAAACTGCTCTTTGAGAAAGGACCGTTGTTTTATGCCGAATACAACATTCGATTGTTTCTCTTCCTGCTGTTTCATCGCGCCCATCTGTTGCTTTCCAACGACTTGGATACCATCCTGCCCAATTATTTCATCTCACGCCTGAAAGGTGTCAAGATGATTTTCGATAGTCACGAGTACTTTACTGAGACACCTGAGTTGGTCCATCGGCCCAAAGTACAGAAGGTGTGGAAACGCATCGAAGGTTTCGTCGTGCCTAAGTTGGACGAGATGATCACCGTTTGCGACAGCATCGCCGACCTGTTTCGCGAGAAATATGGTGTCAAGTGTCATGTTATCCGCAACATCCCGCCACGCAAGACGTTGCCACCGAAAGGCGATAGAGCCGCTTTAGGTCTTCCTTCCGACAAACATCTGTTGGTATTGCAAGGCTCGGGCATCAACATCCAGCGTGGAGCAGAGGAATTGGTGCAGGCTATGGCTCAACTTGACGACTGTTTCCTCATGATTATCGGAGGCGGTGATGTGCTGCCTATTTTGAAGCAGATGGTTGAGGAATTGAAGATTACCGATCGTGTGCGCTTTTTCCCCAGGATGCCTTATCAGCAGATGATGGCCTACACACAACTCGCCGAATTGGGTTTCTGCCTCGACAAAGACACCAACCTTAACTACCGCTTCAGCTTGCCTAACAAACTGTTCGATTTCATCCAAGCAGGCGTGCCGATTGTAGCTTCGCATCTGACTGAGATTGAGAAGATCATCCGACAATATGACTTGGGCATGTTCATCGAAAACCACGAGCCAGCAACTATCGCTTCCACCATCCGTGAGGCATTGGCTGATGACGTGAGAAAGGTACAATGGAAGCAAAACTTGTCCGTTGCGGCACGGGATTTGTGCTGGGAAAACGAGGAACAAAAACTGCTTGAAATCTACAAAAATTATGAATGATACTGATTATCACCTACATGTCATAGCTTTCGATGTGCCTTATCCAGCCAACTATGGCGGGGTCATCGATGTGTTTTATCGAGTCAAGGCTCTCGTTGAAGCAGGCGTCAAGGTGCACCTGCATTGCTTTGAGTATGGACGTGGCGAACAGGATGTCTTGAATCGATGCTATGAGGTGAAGTACTATAAGCGTGATATTTCCTTTGGAAAGCAACTAAGTTTTACGCCTTTCATCGTTAATTCACGTCGTTCCGAGGCTTTGGCGCAAGACCTTTTGAAAGACGATTATCCTATTCTTTGTGAGGGTTTGCATTCAACGGCAGTCATGCTAGACAAACGCTTGAAGAACAGGAAGATCTATGTGCGTGCCCATAATGTGGAACATGATTATTACAAAGGATTGGGTGATAAGGAACGCTGTGGTTGGAAACGGTTTTTCTATCATGCTGAAGCATGGAAACTAAGACGTTATGAGCCAGTATTGAAAAAAGCAGCGGGTATTTTTGCCATCTCTCAGAAAGACGCAGATTATTTCAACAAGCATTATAAAAATGTGTCGGTTGTGCCAGGCTTCAATTCTGCTGATTCAGTGTGCTCCGAGACGGGTAGGGGAGACTATGTGTTATATCACGGCAACCTCTCTGTCCGTGAGAATGAAGATGCTGCCGAGTGGCTGATTGAGAATGTGTTTTCTGAACTCGACCTGCATTGCATCGTTTCGGGCTTGAATCCTTCTGACAAGTTGATGAAGTTGGCTGACAAATACAGCAATGTCACCTTGGTGGCCAATCCCGACGACGCCGAGATGATTGACCTCTTACGGCAAGCACAGGTGAATCTTTTAGTGACGAACCAGCCTACGGGCTTGAAGCTGAAGCTGTTGAATGCTCTTTACAATGGCCGTTTCTGCTTGGTCAATGCCGATATGGTGAAAGGAACCTCGTTGGAGAATCTATGTGTGGTGGCTGACGAACCTGAGCAGATGATAGCCGAAATCAAACGTCTGATGGAAGAGGACTTCACCGAGGACGACATCGAAGAGCGCGATGCGCAGATGCACCAGTTGTATGATAATGAAGCTAATGCCAAGAAAATCATCAGAGCTATTTTCTCTTAACTCTCAACTCTAAACTTTCAACTGACTCTAAACACTAAACACTAAACTCTCAACTTATTCCATTTCCGAGCAAATCACCGTCCCATTCTTACAATTGGCGATGCGGGAGGGGTATTTCTGCATGAGGGTATAGTTGTGCGTGGCCATCAGCACGGCTTGACCGTTCTCGCTGATGCGACGCAGCAGTTTCATCACTTCGAGGGTGGTGTCGGGGTCGAGGTTGCCCGTGGGCTCGTCGGCGAGGATGACATCGGGGTCGTTAAGCAATGCGCGGGCGATGGCGATGCCTTGCTGTTCGCCGCCCGACATTTGGTGCGGCATGCTCTTACGCTTGTCGCTCAATCCCACCTTGGCAAGCACCTCGTCGATGCGGCGCGAAATCTCGGCTTGTTCTGTCCAGCCTGTGGCTCCCAGCACAAATTCCAGGTTCTTTTCCACGCTGCGGTCGAAAAGAAGTTGAAAGTCCTGAAATACGATGCCGATTTTACGGCGCAGGTAGGGGATGTCTTTCCGTTTGAGCTTGGTGAGGTCGTAGCCGGCCACGCGCACGATGCCGTCGCGGGCAGGCAACTCGCCGTACAAAGTCTTTAGCAAGGAGGACTTGCCGCTTCCTGTGCGACCGATGAGATAAATGAACTCACCCTTGTTCAGCGTTAGGTTGACATCGCTGAGCACCAGGTTCTCCCTTTGGAAGATAGATGCGTGTTTGATTTCTATGATGGGTTCCGACATATTGCTGTCTTTTGAGATTCCCTTCGGGAATGGAGTTCTAATTATTGTTGTCCAGCGGCGGCAGCACTTGTTAACGGCTTGTAGCGCTATCTGCCGCCGCAAAATAACATAGCACTCATCGCCATTCCCGAAGGGAATCTAATAGCAGTTTACCAGCTTCCGCTCGCTCCGCCGCCGCCAAAGCCGCCTCCGCCGAAGCCGCCGAAGCCTCCTCCACCTCCGAAGCCACCGCCTCCGCCAAAGCTTCCACCTCCTCCGAAGCCGCCCCCGCCCATGGGAATCCAGATGGTGCGGGTGCCGCCACCAGAGTAGTTTTGGCCGTTGTTATCNNGATAATAAAGAGGATGATGAGCCATAATGGGAAGCCTTCTTCGCCTGAATATTCGTCTTGCGTGAACTTGCCCGAGCAAAGATCCATGATGGTGTTCACGGCATTGTCGATGCCGGTGTAGTAGTCGTCTTCCTTGAAGGCAGGAATCATCTCCCATTCGATGATGTGCTTGGCCGTGGCATCGGTGACATATTGCTCCATACCATAGCCGGGGCTGATGTTGACCTGACCGCGTTCACTGCCTTTCTTTGGCTTGACTAGGATGACAAGACCGTTGCCTTTGTCCTTTTGTCCCACACCCCAGCTGTGACCAATTTCGGTGGCATATCGCTCGATGCTCATGCCCTGCAGGTCGTCGACCAGCATGACGAGGATCTGCGTGGAGGTGCTGTCGTCATAGGCTACTAGTTTTCGCTCCAAGGTCTCGATTTGGCTAGCAGTCAAAGTGCCTGTGTAGTCATTGACCAGACGGGGTGGGTTGGGCGGTGATGGCAGTTGTGCCTTTAATGCCGAGCCGAAGGCCAGAAAGATGAACAGCAGGCTTAAAACAAGGGCGTATCGTTGTCTATCAATTGTCTTCATAGGATATCTCATCGGGAATTTCGTTAACGTCATCGGATTGATAGGGGAAGAAGGCCTTCAGTTTCTCGCCACAACGTTGGATGCCAGCTTCGAGCCCTTCGGCGAAGCGGCCTTCCTTGAAATGGGCTTGCATGAGGTCTTTCACATCGTTCCAAAAGCCGTCTTCCACCACGTTGTTGATGCCTTCGTCACCGAGGATGGCGAACTTGTGGTCGCGGACGGCGAGATAGATGAGCACACCGTTGCGAAGCTTGGTCTCGTTAAGCTTCAACTTGTCGAAAACAAAGAGGCTGCGTTCTTCCACGTCGCCTTTGCAACGGTTTTCGATATGCACCTTGATCTCACCCGAGGTGTTGAGCTCAGCCTGCCGGATGGCTTCAACCACGCGGTGGTCTTCGTCTCTGTTAAGTATAGTGATGGCGTTTGACATGGTCAATCTGTTTAGAGCGCAAAAATAATCATTTTCCGTAATTTTACATTCATCAGTCGCTGATGAGACGTTTTTTTGTTTCTTTGCAGTATGTTTAGGATGATTTGTGACATGAATGGATCTATGAAGGCGCTTATGGCCGTAATGCTGATGACGGTTTTTGCTGTGGGCTGTAACAAACCTGACGAGCCGAACCAGGGAGGCGGTGCCTCAGGGAATGAGGTCATCGAGCACGAATATGTCGACCTGGGCTTGCCGAGCGGAATGCTTTGGGCCGCTTGCAATGTGGGCGCCGAAACGCCGGAAGACTTTGGGGATTTTTTTGCTTGGGGTGAGACGGAACCAAAGGAGCTCTATGATTGGAAGAGTTACAAATACGGCATTTTCTACCATGAACGTTATGAATTGAACAAGTATTGCACCGATTCGATTTATGGACTCAACGGATTTGTTGACAATTTAACGCTTTTGGAACCTGTTGACGATGCTGCTGGAATCAATTGGGGCGTGAATTGGCGCATGCCTACCATCGCCGATTGGGAGGAACTTTTTGAGCATACTACCAATGAGTGGACTACCCAAAACCACGTGGGCGGATGGTGCTTCACTGCCTCGAACGGCAACAGTATCTTTTTGCCTGCGGCCGGCTATTGGTGGGATGGTGAATACAATTGTGCTGACCTCGGCGTTTACTGGTCGGCCTCACTAAACACTGATTACCCCAACCGTGCGTGGAGCTTCCATTTCGGTTTGTACAACGGCCACCTCTGCGGCAGCAGCGACCGCAACCGGGGACAGACGGTGCGGGCAGTGCGAACGGTGAGATGAGCGCTAAAATAGTAAAGCCGCAGCCAAGCAAATCCTTGCCTAACCGCGGCTTTTTCTATTCTCAAATTCTTGATTAAAGTTTCTCCATATTTCTCTTGACAAACTCGCTCAAATCCTTGCCCTTCAACAAGTTCTTTGAGAGCAAAGCAAGGTCGTAGATTTGTCGAATCGTGGCTTCTTGTGCGGCTTCGTCTTTGTCTAAAAGGCCAGTGATGACGGGGCTGTTCGTGTTGAGCATCA
>DBXU01000065.1:7331-7562 GCA_002310075.1 Bacteroidales bacterium UBA1204
TGGGTGACCTCCACGGGAGCGGCTTCTGCACCTTCGTTGCTGAACTCCACGTTAAACTTCACCTTGTCGATGACCTTCTCGAAAGCGGCCTTCATGGTCTCCTTCTGCTTATCGTCGAGGCCAGAGGCGGCTTCCTTGTCGTCTTTCACGATGAGCTTGTCGATGGTGTTGGAGTCCACGCGGGCAAACATCGCGCGGTTGTCGTCGCCTTTCTCACCTTCCTTCTGCTCG
>DBXU01000065.1:7591-8151 GCA_002310075.1 Bacteroidales bacterium UBA1204
GAGGATGCCGTCCATCATCAATACGTGGTAGCCCTTGGCCTTGGCGTTCTCGATGTTGGTGTATTGGTCGTCCTTGTCGGTGGCATACAGGTAGACCAGCATCTTGTCCTTGTTGGTCTGCTGCTCCTTAATCAGGGTCTTATATTCCTCGATGGTGTAGTACTTGTCNNTTGTCGTCGGTGTCCTTGAAGAGGAAGAACTTCTCGGCGCGCTCGTAGAACTTCGGGTCGCTCATCATGCCGTATTCGATGAACACGCGGATGTCGTCCCAGTTCTTCTCGTAGGCCTCGCGGTCTTTCTTGAAGAGNNTCTTCCAGTTTCTCGGCCACCTTCTTGGTGATGTAGGTCGAGATTTTCTTCACGTTCTGGTCGCTTTGCAGGAACGAGCGGCTGACGTTCAGCGGGATGTCGGGCGAGTCGATGACGCCGTGCAGCAGCGAGAGGAACTCGGGCAGGATGCCTTCGACGCTGTCGGTGACGAAGACCTCGTTGCAGTAGAGTTGGATCTTGTTGCGCTGGAACTCGTAGCGGTTCTTCACCTTCGGGAAATAGAGGATGCC
>DBXU01000065.1:8162-8805 GCA_002310075.1 Bacteroidales bacterium UBA1204
TGAGGTTGAAGGGGTAGTCCACGTTGAGGTGGATGTGGAACAGCGGCTCGCCGAAGTTCATCGGGTAGAGCGTGTGGTAGAATTCGTTGTACTCCTCGTCCTTGATGTCGGCAGGGGCTTTCTTCCACAGCGGCGCCACATCGTTGATGATCCAGGGCTTCTCCACTTCCTTGGTCTTGGGCTTGCCGTCCTTGTCGGTCTCGCCCTCGATTTCCTCCTGCACCTTGCGCGTGCCAAACTGAATCGGGATGGGCAGGAACTTGCAGTATTTGTTGAGCAGCTCGCGGATGCGGCCTTCTTCGAGGAACTCGGCGGCATCGTCGCTGATATAAAGGATGACGTCGGTGCCGCGGTCGCCCTTTGGGATCTCGTTCATCGTGTACTCCGGGCTGCCGTCGCATTCCCAAATGACGCCGTTCGGGCCTTCTTCCTTGCAGGACTTCGAGATCAGCGACACTTTCGAGGAGACCATGAAGGCAGAGTAGAAGCCCAAGCCAAAATGGCCAATGATATTGGCGGCTTCGGCCTCGCTTTGGGTCTTGAACTTGGCGATGAACTCCTCAGCGCCTGAGAAAGCGATTTGGTTGATGTACTTGTCGACCTCTTCGGCGTTCATGCCGATGCCACGGTCGCGCACGGTGAG
>DBXU01000065.1:8839-9207 GCA_002310075.1 Bacteroidales bacterium UBA1204
TTGAACTCGCCCGAGGCGGCCAAGGCCTTCAGTTTTTGCGTGGCGTCCACAGCGTTGCTGATGATTTCACGCAGGAAGATTTCCTGATCTGAATAGAGAAACTTCTTGATGACAGGGAAAATGTTTTCTGTCTTAACTCCAATGTTACCGGTTGTCATATTGTTGTGTTATTTTTGAATTTCAATGGACTTGCGGAGTCAGTCAAATAATGTGCCACCGACAAAAAGTGACAAAATGGCAAAAATAAACCAAAACAATTCCTATTTTTGTGGCAACAAAACGAAACCGAATATGAAAAAACTGTACGCTTTTATTGCGATGTGGCTTCTTACAGGAAGCGCTTTCGCCCAAGTGCTTGTCAACGAGAC
>DBXU01000065.1:9267-9668 GCA_002310075.1 Bacteroidales bacterium UBA1204
GGCATCACCATCCCTGACGACAACGAAGCCCGTGGCAGAAAGCCGCATACTGGCGACTGGTACATGTATGCTACCTATAACACTGACGTGTGGATCTACAAGGAAATTGATGTAACGGCTGGGAATTATTACCGCGTTTCGTTCTGGTATGCCACTTGGCACGTCGATCACTTTAATCTGGAAGTGAAAGCTGGTGCGAGTGCCAATCCTTCGGCGATGACGGAAACGGCGGTGCCGATGATGGTGGTGGCCAACGAGGACTTCGAACAGACCTCTGGCGTGTTTCAAGCAACGAGTTCGGGCGCTTACTATGTAGGTTTCCACAGCGTGGCAGACAACGGACCGTGGTATTTGTCCATTGATGATATCATCATTGAGCAGACCGCGCAATACAACTTCAA
>DBXU01000157.1:0-1073 GCA_002310075.1 Bacteroidales bacterium UBA1204
CATGTTGTCGGTCACCATGTGGTAGTCGATGCGCCAACCCAGGTTCTTGGCACGGGCACCGGCACGGAAACTCCACCAGCTGTAGTGGTTGGGCTCCTTCACCAAATGACGGAAGGTGTCGATGTAGCCGTCGCTCAAGAAGTCGGTCATCCACTGGCGCTCCTCGGGCAGGAAGCCCGACGAGTTGGCGTTCGACTTGGGGTTGTGGATGTCGATAGCCTCATGACAGATGTTGTAGTCGCCCGAGAGCACCAAGTTGGGACGTTCTTTCCTAAGCGCATTGACATAGTTGCGGAAGAAGTCGAGCCAAACCATCTTGAAGGCCTGGCGCTCGTCGCCCGTTGTGCCCGAGGGATGGTAGACGCTCACCACCGAGAGGTCGCCGAAGTCGGCACGGAGGAAACGCCCCTCGCTGTCGTACAAGGGTTCGTTCATGCCATAAACGACGTTGTCAGGCTCCTGTTTCGTGATGAGCCCCACGCCGCTATAGCCTTTTTTCTGCGCTGGGAACCAATAGTGATGGTAGCCCATCATCTCGAAGTCCATCAATGGGATTTGGTCGGGCGTGGCTTTGAGCTCTTGGAAGCAGAGCACATCGGGTTGGTAGTCGTTGATCCATTGCAGCAGGCCCTTGTTGATGGCCGCACGGATGCCGTTCACGTTGTAGCTGACGATTTTCATGCTGCGAAAATACTGAAAAAGTTGTTTCTTTTCAATTCACTCAATACTTTTTCCTATTTTAGCGGCCTAAAAGAGAGAGAAGTGCTTAAGGACAAGCTCAACGGATGGATTGACCAATTCAACACTTGGCGTGCGACCCACATGTCGGATCGCCGCTTCATGCTGTTGCTCAGCATCCCGACGGGCTTCCTCGCAGGAGCCGCCGCCGTCATCATCAAGAAGCTGGCCCACGGCATCCGTGAATTGGTGTTCAATTTTCAAGGTCAATATGCACATTTCCTCTTTTTCATCTGCCCCGCCATCGGTATCTTGCTGACCATCCTGTTTTGCAAGTACATCTTGAAGAAGCATGTCGGCCATGGCATACCGGGCATCCTCTACGCCATCTCGAA
>DBXU01000157.1:1118-1258 GCA_002310075.1 Bacteroidales bacterium UBA1204
AGCGCCTTGACCGTCGGCTTCGGCGGTTCGGTGGGATTGGAAGGTCCTAGCGTGTCGACGGGTGGTAGCATTGGCTCCAACATCGCGCAACTGCTCAAACTCGACTATAAGCACACCATCCTGCTCATCGGCATGGGTGG
>DBXU01000157.1:1396-3181 GCA_002310075.1 Bacteroidales bacterium UBA1204
TTCTTGGGCCAAACGGTAGAGTATCCCGCCGTCATCGCCGAAGGCTTCATCCCCTCCAATGCCTTCTATTATGTGTTGCTAGGCCTCTTCGCAGGTCTGGTTTCAGCCTATTTCCTCAAGGTGACCTTCACGGTGGAGAAACGTTTCAAGAAGGTGGAGTCGCCCTGGATGCGTTTCCTCATCGGCGGATCGCTATTGGGTATCTTGATTTTCCTTTTCCCCGCACTTTACGGCGAGGGCTACGAAGCCGTCAACTCGGCCTTGCGCGGCGACTATAGCCCCGTGCTCGGCAACCCCTGGTTTGCGCAGTTCAAGAACATGGATTTGGTGGTCATCATCCTCTTTGCAGGCATGATATTGCTGAAAGCCTTCGCCACGGCTTTCACCTTTGGTGCAGGCGGCGTGGGTGGCACCTTCGCACCAGCCTTGTTTATTGGAGCTTTCACGGGTTTGTTCTTTGCCACATTGGTCAACTATCTGGGTATCGGTGACTTGGACCCAGCCAAGTTTGCCCTCGTAGGCATGAGCGGCCTGGTGGCAGGCATGCTCCATGCCCCGCTGACGGGCATCTTCCTCATCGCCGAAATCACCAATGGCTATGCACTCATCGTGCCGCTGATGATTGTGTCCGCCTTGGCCTACGCCATCAATAGGCTGTTCTTCAACCACTCCATCTATACCAATGCCGTGGCCGAGAAGGGCGTGGAGGTGACACACAACAAGGACAAGAGCATCCTCAACATGATGGCCATCAATCAGTTGATCGAAACCAACTTCAGCCCCATTGACCCCAATTGCACTTTCGGCGACCTGTTGCCTTTGGTGTCGTCGTCGAAGCGCAACATCTTCCCTGTGGTCGACAAGGAAGGTTTCTTCTGCGGGCATGTGTTGTTTGACGACGTGCGCGGCATCCTCTTCGATGAGAGTCATTACAACCAATCGATCCAAAACTATGCGGTGCTGCCCGATTATGTCATTCACCCCGACGAGCCCATGGAGGAGATTGTGCACAAGTTCCAGAAATCGGGCAAGTATAATATCCCCGTCATCCAAGGAGGAAAGTACCTGGGTTACCTCTCCCGAGCCAACGTGTTCTCGGCCTATCGCGCCATGATGAGTGAAATATCTGAAGACTAAGACTTCTAACGCCAAAACCAAATACTATGAGCTCAAGCCNNNATAGCCTTTCTTTTGAGTATGGCTATTGTCGGTTGTTCGCCAAAACCGTCCGAACAAGAACAAGAAGTGGTCGGATGCACAAGTGAGGAAACGCCTGCCCTTGTTGATGATGAAGATCCCTATGAGCCAACCATTGTCCATGAAGAGACCCCTTCTGACAGGGGACCTTTGTGTTATGCTCCGGCTCCCGGTGGCAAAAAAGGAGACAATTCAACCGTTAACAAGAATAAATACGAAGTTCGTTTGGGAGCCTCCCCACATATAGATAAAGATAGCGACGGCCAGATGACGGTTCGGATAGGGTTGCCCGAAACCCTTCAGGAGAAAGACTCAACAGAGGTTTACAACTCTCTCTTTGTTGCGCCTGCCGATGTTCGCAAATACGCTCGCATAACTCCTCGTGCATCTGACTTCATCCTCGATCCTGATACGCCACAAATTGTCACTGTGTCCCCCTTAAGTAGCACAGCAGCTTCTTTTTCCTTGAAACCTAAAAAAATAGGAGTGTTTAAGGTTAGCGCAAAAGTAGAGTTTTCTCCAACCAAGGATTTTTCAGAAATTGACGGCACCCAATGGACAAATACATTGTCGGTGACTGTAGAAGTG
>DBXU01000028.1 GCA_002310075.1 Bacteroidales bacterium UBA1204
TCCTCTCCTTTGGTTAATTCTTTCATATTCATGGTTTTTATAATTAATCAATAACTAATGTTCACGGTTTTGTTGATTTGAATCAGCCGCATTTTTTCTTCGTCGGATAGGTTGAAATCGTTGTCGAGGAGAATGATCATCTCCATATTGGGTTTTTCCACAAGTTCCCAGGGAAAACGCTCCAACAAGTTGTGCTCTGCGTCAAACTCATATAGTGCTTTCATTTTCGACAGGTCTGGCAACTCCAGCAGGTGGTTGAATCCCACCCCAAAGCGTTCGATGGAATCCATTTCCGTAATCCACTCTGGAATGAAATGCAATTCATTGTGATGGATATAGAAATACTTCAAGCGTTTCAGGTTGCGCAAAGTGTCGGGAATTTCCTCAATCTTGTTGAACGACAGGAAAAGTTGTTGCAGGTTGTCCATGTCGCCAATGAAATCAGGGATTTCTTTGATCTTATTCTTGTAGAAATCCAAATGCTTCAAATTCTTGAAACCTGCCAATTCCTGCGGGATGGTCTCAAACGCGTTGTCATAGAAAATCAAGTATCTGGTTTGTTTCAGCTCGGCAAACGACTTGGGCAAGGCACTGAGTTGGTTCTTTGACAGGTTCAGGCTTTCGCAACGAAGCACACCAACATTGTCTGGGAGTTTCTTGATGCCATTGCCCGCCAACAAGACGTCTTCTACCTTAGCCAAGCGGCGGATATCCCGTCTTTTCAAGTTCAGTTTGTTGAAATTCAAGTTGATTTCTTCAAGACTATCCAGCGAACTAATCCATCTGGGAATGTGTTTGATTTGGTTGCCTTCCAAATTCAATCTTTGCAGATGCTTGCAACGTTTGATGCTCGAAGGGATGCGGTCAAGACCACTATTGGTCAGTGAGAGTACCTCTATCTTATTGTCTTTTGGAATGTCAAGATATTGTATTTCGGCCCTGACTACTTCGAACACAACCGCCGTATCAGGAACATAAGTCACATACTTTGTGGGGTGGGTCACGCATGATGCGAATAATCCAATCACCATTAATACCATTAATAATATTATGTGACGTTTGATAGCCATTTTTGTTTGTCTTAACGCTGCAAATATAGATAACTTTTTGAATATACAACTAAAAAATTAGTTTATTTATTGTATTTTTCGGTATATTTTTTATATATTATTGATTTTCAATATGTTTTTACAGGATTTTTTTTAGATTTCTTGCGATGCAATCCGATAATTCCATATTTTTTGAAAAAATCCGTTTCGTTTCACGAATTATTCCTATTTTTGCAGTCTCAATTGAGATGCCACTTTAGCTCAGTTGGTAGAGCAACGCATTCGTAATGCGTAGGTCGTTGGTTCGAGTCCGACATGTGGCTCAGGATAAAAAAGAAAAGGCTGACACGATGTGTCAGCCTTTTCTTTTTTGAGGTACCTGGCGGACTCGAACCGCCGTCCCCGGTTTTGCAGACCGATCCCTAACCACTCGGGCAAGGTACCCTTTAACTTCGTTGAAATGCTTTGCATTGACTAACGTCGAATCTGTGATTTCAGCGTAGCCAATCTTGCGAATTGCGGCTGCAAAGATACATCTTTTTTTGAACATACAAGGGATGCGTGAAATTTTTTATGCCAAGCCTCGTGCCGAAATCTTCAGCCAATTCCATGTGAACAATGCAGCAAAGAGCACAAAGCAGTATACGTAGAAGAGCTTCATGTCCTTATGCCGCAGATGGGTCATCGCATACGCCGCCATCAATACAAGCATGGGTATCGCCGGCTCGTGATAACGCTCTGAATTGGCAGCAAACGAAAACATGATGAGACCCAAATAAGACAATTCATAGGCTCCAATCAGGCTGAAATCACGCCATTTCCTCTGCCTGAAAGCGATTACGATGGCAAGCATCGCAAAAAAAGCCAAGAAATTCTTTAAATAGGTGCTTCCATGGATCATCTTGTTATGTTCGGGAGCTTTTTCGACCATTGGTGCCAATGGCAGTACGAAAGCACCTGGCCATAGATATTTGTTTTGCGCCAATTCAAAATGTCTCATGCCTTCCTTTTCATATTTTTCGGTTTGGTAGTTGATTTCCGTAAACCGAACTTTGTATATGATTTTCATCTCCCCTCCCACCTTGGTGAACAAAAAAACCAACAGTATTACGAACGTTGCCACTACCGTGATAATCCTGTTACTTTTTTTGATGTATTCCTTTGGTGAAAAAACAACGAACACAAGGAATGCAAATATCAAACACATGCCTATGATGGTCCTGAAACCAAAAGTCAAACCCGTCAATAGAATAGGACAAAGTATGTTCCAAACAGTATATTTTTTACTCCGGATAAGATAATCCATACGTTCAAGTGCCAAAACGGAGAGAAAGATCATCTCCATTTCTTTGGTATGGAGCCCCGCCATTTGGATGAAAATAGGCATAAAGACACACATCACGGCGGCCAAACGACCCGTCCGCTCTCCGAAAGACCTTGTTCCCAGTCGATAGACAACAAGGCAGAGGTAGGCGCTCATCAAAGCCTTCAACAACCGAGGCGTCAGCAGGCTACGGCCAAATATGGAATAGATCAACGTCAACCAAAGCACATACCCTTGATCGGAATAACCCATGGTGTAGGCGTTGAGATATTTGAAAATATATGCAATTTGGCCATGACGAACACATTGTGAAAGATAGACCGCTGTCTTATGGTATCCCAGACTATCTGCAGCATGATATTCAAATGCAATGCCTGTCTGATAATAATAGTAATACGAAATCAAAACGACATATGCTACTCTGATGACGAGGGCTATCAAGAAAAGAGTCCAACGAAACCTCTTCTGTTCCATGTCTTTCCACCATGGATAAAAATAAAGGGTCATCAAGAAGAAAAACAGCACTTCTCCTACGCCCCATAAAATCCACTTTACCTGCAGCGCATGTTCACGAAATGCCACAGTGACCACAAGTAACGCCAACAAATAGACGCCGATGCCAAAGAGGGAGATGTGTCGAAGGAGTTTTTTTGTCATTGTGAGTAGCTTGAAAAACGAAGAGACGCAACATATTGCGTCTCTTCGTTATGTCATTAATCCATATTGAAAATGGGGCCGCCTTTTTTGTGTTTGGCGAAAACCTGCTTGCGCGTCATGATCTCACGAAGCTCTTGTGGTGTGATATCACCTACCTTTCTCAAATCAGCACGTTCCCAATAGTTCTCTTTCCATTCATGCATGAAACGGAATAAAGAATCGCTTGCGGTCAATACGTTGCAGTCGTAACTCTCTGGGGCGCCCTCAATGGTTTCAAACTCAAAGTGCATAATTTGATTGATCGGATTATACTCATAATCAAACAACCAAAAAGCAACTGTGTCGGTATGATGGTCGCGTTGTATACCTATTGTATCTAAGAAATACAAATGATAACCCGTGGTAGTATCATAGGGATCGTAGGAAGAATTTTGATAAGTATCCTCGATGATTTCCCCATAATAGTCTGTGTTCCAATGTTCTACTCTCATCACGCCAAATATCTTGTTGATAATGCCGTCAAAATCGAGTTTGTTTTGCGAAACAAAGACTGTGCGACGGATATGTCCTTTAGGAGAGGTGACCACGAAAGACGAACTTCTGAAGTCACTACCTTCCAGAGGTTCCACGGTCACGGTGATGGTGCCGTCTTTTTTCCCTGTCGTGGGAGTAACTGTATACCAAGTTGCATCGTCGTTCTGGGTAACGGTCCATTCACAGTTGGCCGTAACTTCAATGGTTTTGGAGCCGGCTTCCAAGCCGAACCAAACGTCTTGGGTATTGACATGGAGGTCATCAGGGCCTTTGCAACCAACAAAACACATGGTTACCACGGCCAACAAAGCCGCCATAAGAAAATGGGTTCTTTTTTTCATATCGTATTATTTTAATTCGTCTGCAAAATTACATATAATTTTTCAATATCTGCCTTTTTTCTGTTTTGTCTTCTTGGAAGGTCTAGGTGTATCGGCAAGCATTTCAAAGTCCATCTTACGTTTGAAAAGGTCGACGGACTTAACGCGGACACGGACTTCATCGCCCAATTGGATGACACGACCTGTTTCCTCTCCTATAACCCTAAAGTTGTCATCATCGAGGTAATAATAATCCCCGGGGAGGTCTTCATAGCGTACCATACCCTCGCACTTGTTTCCCTTAAGCTCAACAAACAGACCCCACTTGCTGACGCCTGAAACCAAGCCTTCAAACACCTGCCCGATTTTATCCTGCAGGTATTCAGCTTGTTTGTATTTCACCGATTGGCGTTCCATTTCTTCGGCCTGCTTTTCCATTTCGCTGGCATGCACACACATTTCCTCATATTCTTTCTGGTTGACCGAACCTTGGTTTTCAATCAGGTAGCGTTCAATTAATCGATGCACCATCAAATCGGGATAGCGTCGGATGGGAGAGGTAAAATGCGTGTAATAATCGAAAGCCAATCCATAATGGCCGATATTGTCGGTGGAATAAACAGCTTTAGCCATGGTGCGCACCGCAACCGTTTCGATAAGATTCTTCTCACCCTTGCCATCCACGTCTTCAAACAACTTGTTGTAAGAACGTACCAACGTATTTCGATTGCTTATGTCCATGGTATATCCAAGGCGCGAAAGCAACAAAATGAATTTGTTGAGTTTCTCAGGGTTGGGCTCATCATGGACACGGTAAACAAACGTATAATTTTTCCATTTGCTGTCGGGCTTGCCAAAGGTCTCCGCAACGGTACGGTTGGCTAGCAACATGAAGTCCTCGATCAGTTCGTGCGATTCGTTTTGTACACGAACGTAGGTGTCAACGGGTTTTTTATTTTCATCAAGGATGAATTTTACCTCTTCCGTGTGGAAATTAATACTACCAGCTGCCATCCTTTTTTCACGAAGTTTTGTAGCCAAAGCATTGAATGTCAGTATCTCTTCTTTAAAGTCACCTTCTCCCCCTTCAATGATGGCTTGCACTTCCTCGTAGGTGTAACGACGACACGACTTGATGATGGTCTTTCCAATCCAATGATTGTATATCTTGGCTTCATCGTCCATCTCGAAAACGGCTGAAAAGGTTAACTTCTCCTCGTCGGGACGAAGTGAACATACGTTGTTGCACAACTTTTCAGGAAGCATAGGAATGGTGCGGTCGACAAGATACACAGAGGTGCCTCTTTCGAAAGCCTCTTTGTCGATGGCAGAGCCAACTCTGACATAATGCGACACATCGGCGATATGGACACCCAATTCCCAATGCCCGTTAGGCAGTTTCTGCAATGAGATGGCATCGTCAAAATCCTTGGCATCCATCGGGTCGATGGTGACGGTGAACACTTTGCGGAAATCGCGACGCTTCCTGATTTCCTCGTTAGGGATTCTATCAGAAATTCTGTTGGCCTCCTTCTCCACTTCTTCAGGAAATTCTATCGGATAATCGTGAGTGGCAAGGATAGACTCCATTTCAACGTCGTTTTCTCCAGGCTTGCCCAACACGCGGGTAATCTCACCAAAGGGGTTGCCTGAGCCGTCGGGCCAGTCGACCAAATGGACAATCACTTTCTGACCGTCCTTGGCACCATGCAAATCGCCTCGTGGAATAAAAATGTCGACAGGCATCCAATCCACGTCGGGACGGACGTATACATAACCATGAGAGATGGTTAGGACACCCACAAAATCAGTATGTTTGCGTTCCAAGATCTCGACAATCTCACCTTCGGGCTTTGAGTTATTACGCTTGGGAAACATGGCCACGCGCACCCGGTCGCCATGTAGCGCTTTGTAGGTGTTGTTGGCGGCAATGAAAACATCTTCGCCTTCTCCATCGTCACGCACAACATAAGCCTTCCCTGTCGACTTCATTTCAACTGTACCATCCACATATTGGTTCTTGTGCCCGTATTGCAACAGCCCAGCCTTGCTCATCACATAACGGAATGGACGTTCTTCGATAAGCAAACCGTCTTTTTCCAACTGTATCAACAGATTATACACCACGTCTTTTCCAGCTTGGTCCCTGATTCCCATAGCTTTACAAATCTGTTTATAGTTTTTGGGTCTAAATGGTTCGTCGGCAAAAATGCCGAGTATCACTTCTGTAAACACACTCAGTTTGTTCTCTATTTTTTTCTTTTTTGCCATATGAATTGTGTCTTTTTTGTCCGTTTTTTCAAATTTCAACTGCAAAAATAAATAAATCATACGATTAGCGTGTTGATAATTTTGTTGATAAAAAAACGGCAAATTAATTTGAGAACGACACCATTTTTATCATACCTTTGCAAAGCAAGGTTTTTCAAAGAAGATTAATACGGAACCCTGTGAAAATCAGGGATTATGTCCGTAATCGTGAGCTCTGAAACACGCTGAATATCCTCTTCTTCGATTCCGGATGCGGGCGAGAAGACTATTTGGTTGGGAGTAAGTCAGGAGACCTACCTTGAAAACACGAGTACGTCGTCTCTCGGGAACAGCGAAAAGTGTGTAAAGAAAAGGAGCAAAGAAACAACTGTATTTATTTTTATGAAACCAGAGATGGTTTGTGGTTTATTGTAACTAATTGAAAACAAGCGACATATGAGCAACGGAGGTTTATACATTACCAAAAGAGACGGCAAGCTGGAAGCCTTCTCTCTTGACAAAATCAAGATCGCCATCAGCAAGGCTTTTTTGGCTTCAGGCTTTTATGCCACCGATGAAGACCTTAACGGCATTTTGAGCCGTGTACGTGTGACTAATGGCATCACGGTAGAAGAAATCCAAAACCAAGTGGAGACTGCCCTGATGGCCGAACAGTACTATACGGTAGCCAAAAACTATATTTTATACCGTCAAAAACACACCGAAGACCGTGAGATTCGAGAGAAAATCGATTTCTTGAGCAATTACGTCAACGCTTCGAACCCAGCAACGGGATCGAAATATGATGCCAATGCCAATGTGGAAAAGAAAAACATCGCCACATTAATCGGTGAATTGCCCAAGTCGAGTTTCATCCGCATCAACCGCCGCTTGCTGACCGACCGTATCAAGTCGGTGTTTGGCAAGGAACTTGCCGATCGTTACCTCTATTTGCTCAACAACCATTTCATTTACAAGAATGACGAGACCTCGTTAGCCAACTACTGCGCTTCCATCACCATGTATCCTTGGCTGAACGAGGGCACCAGCTCCATTGGAGGCAATTCCACCGCTCCCACCAAGCTTCGTTCCTTCTGCGGAGGTTTTATTAATATGGTGTTCATGGTCTCGTCGCAATTGTCAGGTGCCTGCGCCACGCCGGAGTTCTTAATGTATATGAACTATTTCATCGCCAAGGACTACGGACAAGACTATTACAAACGTGCCGATGAAATTGTCGACCATTCGCTCAAACCGCGCACCATCGACAAGGTCATCACCGACTGCTTCCAGCAAATCGTATATTCGCTCAACCAACCTGCCGGTGCCCGCAACTACCAATCCGTGTTCTGGAACATCGCCTACTACGACCGCTACTATTTTGAGTCGTTGTTTGGAAACTTCTACTTCCCCGATGGCTCTAAGCCCGATTGGGAATCGTTGAGTTGGCTCCAAAAACGATTCATGAAATGGTTCAACGCCGAACGTCTGAAGAGCGTACTTACCTTCCCTGTTGAGACGATGGCATTGCTCTCGAAAGATGGTGACGTGATCGACAAGGAATGGGGCGATTTCACTGCTGAGATGTATGCCGAAGGCCATTCGTTCTTCACCTACCTCAGCGACAACGCCGACTCTCTCTCATCATGCTGCCGTCTGCGTAACGAAATCCAAGACAATGGTTTCAGCTACACCCTTGGCGCCGGTGGCGTCTCCACGGGTTCGAAGAGCGTGCTCACCATCAA
>DBXU01000044.1:0-1307 GCA_002310075.1 Bacteroidales bacterium UBA1204
TGCAGCTCAAAGTCGTCGCGCTGCTGCCTTAATCTTTCAATAACACGTAGGATGCCACTGAAGTTCTTGGCCTCGTCGCGCAAGGTGGAGATGTGGAGGATTCGTTTCTTACCTGAGGTGTGTGGCGCTCCAAGCTTGAAAATGTCCGTATTCACGAGATTGTATATTACCTTGAAGCGGTTATGGATGCCATGCCCTTCCATGCAACGCTGTAAATCGAGGCTGACGGGCATGATGAGCTCGGCATTGTTGGCAATCTTGACGATTTTGCGTTTCAGCTTTCCGACCAAAACCTCCTTGTTCTGTGGCTGGTAAATGGTCCAGTGTTCGGTGAGGACATATTTGTAGCCAAAGAGTTTCTTCCAAAGCAAGGCAACTTGCCCAAGCGGGTAGGCGACATGCAAATGAATCAAGTCAGGCTTGAAGAAACGTTGCTTGATGTATTTCAAGCCGTATTGGTACATTCGCAGCATCTTGAGTTTGCGAACGATGCTGTTTTTTGGTGGACAAATATAGATCTGCACATGGGTGTGGTGCGCCCCGGGAATCTCCTTGACTTCAAATGATTTCGTCATGTCCTTACCGTCGCAGACAGAGAGGATGACGGAATGGCAATCCTCAGGCAATGCGTCAATCATGCGGACGCAGAAGTTGCCCAAGGTGGGGTCGTCGGGAGTAGGGAACCAACTTAGCAGGTGCAGAACGTTCATCGTTTAGCAAATATGCGTTTTAATATCAATTTCGAAATATTTCTTAGGCATCTCATACGGCACAAGCTTATGCGTGGCGAAGTCTTCAGGCAGGTAAACGGCGCACAAGGTGTTGGAAACATGGTAGATATGCTTGCGCTTCTCGGCAGGTGCACCGTCCAAGATGGCGCCCATCACGTCCCAGCGGATGGTCTCTGGGTCGAGGCCATAGTCGTGCCATACGATGATGCTACGCTCTCCTTTCAGCAGCCGGAAGGCGGTTTCGGTGTCCTTTTTCACGCTTTCGTAATGGTGGTCGCCATCCACGAAGACCATATCATACTTGCCAAAGTGAGTTCCGAAGTCAAAAGTCTGTGAGTCGCCGTAGAGTTGTTCCACGTTGTCCAAATCCTTGCTAAAGAAGCTGTGCAAGTCGGCGTATAACTGGTTTTTGGTCAACTTGACGATGTCTTCCTTTGGTAGGTTGAAGGTGACGCAATGCTCGGCCACATCGGCCAGATTGGCCACGCTCTCGCCGCGCCAAGTGCCGATTTCGAAGTAGTCCTTCACTTCGTAGCGTTTCGCCAATGCCCTTAACAAGGCAATGTCGATGGGCAT
>DBXU01000044.1:1391-1621 GCA_002310075.1 Bacteroidales bacterium UBA1204
CGGATGACGTCTTCCTTGTTGCTGCCTTCGTCTTGAAGGACGAGGTTGAGCAGGTAAGGATGCTTGATGATTCGCCCAAGGGCTTTGGTGAATTTATGGAGTTTATTCATTTTCGGTAGGTTGTTTCAAGAATTGTTGTTTCAGACCGGCGATGTAGTTCTGTATCTCGCTCTTGGTTAACAGGAAGTCACGGCCTTTGAAGTGCGACTCCTTGACGAAGAACACGAACA
>DBXU01000044.1:1680-17947 GCA_002310075.1 Bacteroidales bacterium UBA1204
AAGCCGCAGACGAAGGTGACGACCAGTCCACAGAGTGCCGCAAAGGTGTTCATCTGATAACGTCCGGTACCCGAGTAATAGTGTCCGAGGATGAGGAAAATGCAGTAGAGCAGAATGCCTGGTGCGAGTATGCGGATAAGTCCTGCCATCTCGCCGAACTCGGGACCGAAGACGAAGGTGTAAACCGCAGGCGGTAACAGACACAACACCACGACAGCCACGGCGGAGATGAGCAGACAGATTTTGCTTAAATCGAGGGTGAGCTTTTGCGCGTAAGCACGGTCGTCGGCGTTGGAGATACGGGCATATTGCACGAGAGCGATGCTGTTGCTGATGATCCAGATGGCCTCGGCGAGTGAGAGGGCATTGGAGAAGACACCTACGCGTCCTACGCTGATGTATTTGTCCAGCAGATAATAACTCAAGCGCAGGTTGAAGAACTGCACGAAGTGCCCCGTCTGGTTAAGGAAACCGTATTTGAAGAGGTCTTTCAAGACGGGTTTGTAGTCCTTGTCCGTATCACGACGCAGGTTGGCGTATTCTTTGCGCAGCATCCACACACCCAGCAGGAAAGTGCCTCCGTAGGCGGCATACAGCCCGATGACATAGCCGTAGATGTCGGTTCGTTTCAGCAAGATATAATAGATGACCAAAGTCAAAGCCAAAAGCACGGGTTGCAATAAGGTGTTGTAGTTGGCCTTTTTGATTTCTTCCTTGCCGACTAAAAAACGGAAATTGATGTTACTGAGCGAGGAGATGAACGATAGGATGGCCACATGTGCAATCAAATCGGGTGCCAACTTTGGATAGAACAGCCAGATGGCGAAACCCATGATCACTGCAATGAGGGCCGCCCAAATGGTTGAGGCCACGAGTATCTTCTTGAACGAATGACGCGGGGCGAGGTAGATGATGCTCGCACCGCAGACGATGTCGGAGAAGATGAGGATAAAGGAGATGGTGGTCAAAAGCAATGCCTGGGTACCTTTGCCTGTGTCGCCCAGGGTTTGGGAGATGATAATGGCAATGGCGAAGTTGAGGGCCGCCGCCAGTATCTTGGTTCCAAAGGTATTTAGGATTTTCTTGAACACGGGATTACTCAGTTTATCAACGGCAAAATTAGTAACAATCAATTATTTCTCCAAATCTGCCCACTGCAACTGTCACTCTCGGCTCCAGTTACCGAAGCCAAGACATTGGTCTTTCCTTTCATGCGAAGTAGTCCGAGGAAAGCAAAGACCAAAGCCTCCTTGTAGTCGATAATCATCTTATCGGGGATGACGACTTCATGCGAGCTGCGGGCTTGAAGGCGTTCCATAAGGAATTTGTTCCTCGCACCGCCACCGGTGATGAAAATCTTCCCCTTGGGCAGATGACTCACTCCCAATGCAATTTGCAAGGCGATGTGCTCCACAAAGGTGGCCAGCAGATCTGGCACAGAGAGGCCTTGCAAAAGGTCTTTTTGGTTGGCTTCAAAGAACTCTCTACCCAACGATTTGGGCGGGTACAGCCCATAAAAAGGATGCCTGTTCAGCTGTTTCAGCAGCGTAATGTCGACCTCGCCACTACGAGCCAACTCGCCATTACGGTCGTAAGGCAGACCATTCATCTGGGCAAGATAATTGAGGGCTTGGTTGGCAATGCACAGGTCAAAGGCGATGCGCTTGCCGTCTTCGTCGTATGAGACGTTGGCGATGCCGCCGATGTTGAGGCAGATCTCATAGTCGTCGAAAAGCAATTTGTCGCCAATGGGGACGAGCGGTGCGCCTTGTCCACCCTTGCTGACATCCTCGCTGCGGAAATCGTTGATGACGGTGAAGCCACAAGCCTTGGCCAACTCTTGTCCGTCGCCGATTTGCAACGTGTAATGCTTCTCGGGACGGTGGAAGATGGTGTGGCCGTGCGAAGCCACGAAGTCGGGCGTGGCATTATGCTTCTTTGCGAAAGCCAGCACCTGCTCGCCTAGGTATTTGCCGTAGTCCTTGTCCAGCTGCACCAAGTCTTCAGGCTGTTTGTGGAAGGCTTCGGAGAGTTGCTTGGTCCAGTATTCAGGATAGGGTAGGGTCTCGGCCTGCAAGATTTGGAAGTGATATTTGCAATCCTCTTCTTGGAAGCGCACAAGGGCGATATCCAGCCCATCTAACGAGCTGCCCGACATCAATCCTATGGCGATGGTTTCTTTCATTTATAATAACGGTAACACCTTCCCCAATTGTATGCTATTTGATCCTTTGACGAGTATCGTCTTTCCGCTGATAGGATGGCTCTCAAGGTATTGGCATAAGTCTTCCACTTTTGTGAAGGTCTTCCAATCAGGGTTCTCGTTGTAGGCGCAGAAGTTCGATCCGACCAACAAAGCTTCCTTGAATTTCAACTCTTTCATCAAGCCAAGGATGTTACGGTGCTCTTCTTCTGAGGCATTTCCTAGCTCGCGCATGTCACCTAATATTAATAGGTGTTGTTCTCCACAGATGCGGGCAAAGTTAATCAAAGCGGCGCGCATGGAAGTGGGGTTGGCATTGTAGGCATCCATGATGATGCGGTTCTTGCCAGTCTCAATTACCTGCGAGCGGCTGTTGGTGGGCGTGTAAGCCTCCAAGGCTTCGATGATGGCGTTCTCGTCCACGCCGAAATACTGTCCCACGCAGATGGCGGCAGCCACATTCTCGAAATTGTAGCTTCCCACGAGATGGGTCTGAACGAGGTGGTTTTTCCAGCCGACACTCAAATATGGGTTGCAGGCAGCAGGGGCAACAGGGCAGAAGGCAGCGCAATGGCGACCGTAACTGATGCGTTCCTGTCCCTCGGATTGCTCCCATAGCAGTGGGTTGCCTTGGTTGACGAAGACGGCCTTGCCGTTGGCTTTGATGTGTCTATAGAGCTCGGTCTTGGTCTTGATGACGCCCTCGAAGCTGCCAAAGCCTTCCAGATGTGCCTTACCAATGTTGGTGATGAGACCGTAGTCGGGGTCAGCAATCTTGCATAGGAAATCAATCTCACCAGGATGGTTGGCCCCCATCTCCACGACGGCAATTTCGGTCTCGGGCTTGATGCTAAGCAGGGTGAGCGGAACTCCGATGTGGTTGTTGAGGTTGCCCAGGGTGTGGATGATATTGTATTTCTTAGCCAGTACAGCTGAGACGAGCTCCTTGGTGGTTGTCTTGCCGTTGGTGCCGGTGATGCTGAACACTGTGGCCTTGCTTTGTGAGCGGTGGTAGGCTGCGAGGTCTTGCAGTGTCTTCAGCGAATCGTCAACGATGAGGATGCGCTCGTGATGGGGCAGGTCCTTACGGTCGGCGACGACGAGGCTCGCCACACCTTGCTCGGCCACTTGAAGGGCAAAATCATTGGCGTCGAAGTTTTCTCCTTTCAAAGCGAAGAAGACAGCGTCTTGCTCGATCTTGCGGCTATCAGTGGAGACTTTGTGGGCCTTCAAATAGTGCTGATATATAGTCTCAATAGTGCTCATGGTATTTGTTTTTAATGAAAGAAGCCGCCTGACGGATCAAACGGCTTCAATGCTATCATGAAAAAGAATCTATTATTTACTTGGCAAATGAGCTACCCACCTTGTTCATGGCACAACGGAAACCGATGGTCGATGCTGACTGGTTTTGGTTAAGGAAGCGGCGATTGCCGGGGCTCAGGTAGTAAGGTCCGTCGGCCCAAGAACCTCCTTTATAAACTCTCGATTCATCGCTGATAAGCGTGGTGCCAGGGTTGTCGTTGGTGGCATATTCGTACATCTCCTTGGTGAAGACGCTTTGGTCGTCCTGATTGTCATTCCACCTGTTGCGGATGGCTGACATGTAGTCACCGTCGGCGTAGTTGGAGTTAAAGCTCGTGCGGTAGTTCTGGCGTTTTGCGGCTTCTTCTTGTGGGATGGGCTCTCTTCTGATACGACCCAAGGAGTCTTTCTGAAGGAGGAAGCCTTCGTCGTCGACGGCCTTACGGGTGAACACATTACCACGGAATGGGCTATAGTCGGCAACGTCTTCGAAGGAAAGCGGACGATAGACATCTTGGCACCATTCTGAAACGTTACCAGCCATGTTGTACAAACCGTAGTCGTTGGGCCAATAAGAGCCGACGGGAGCAGGAAGTGCGGCACCATCGTTCAGGTGGCCGGCAACACCCATATAGTCACCAGGGCCTCTCTTGAAGTTGGCCATGAAGCTGCCATAGTATTTCTTGTTGTCGGTGCGCAGGCCGTCACCATTCCAAGGATAAACTTTTCTTTCGCTAACGATTTCGTTGGAGGTGTTGCCCACTAGGCCAACAGCGGCATATTCCCATTCAGCTTCCGTGGGGAGACGGTAGGAAGGCAGAAGAATGCCGTCTTCCATGCGGATGTTACGCAGGCCGTCACCACCTTTTGAAAGGTCCTTCTTGCCGTTTTTTACCTTGCCGGTGTATTGTCCAGCCAAATATGCATCGGTGTTGAAGTTTTCTTCATCCTGTTGGGTGGGGTCCCAATCCAGAATGCCGGCTTCAACAAGCATCAATTCGTTGACACGGTCGGTGCGCCACGAACAGTAGTCGTTGGCTTGTACCCATGTCACACCTACCACAGGATAATCGTTGTAGGAAGGATGGCGGAAGTAAATCTCCACCATAGGCTCGTTATAAGATAAACGGTCACGCCACACCAGCGTGTCAGGCAAGGCATTGCGAACAACTTGAGGGTAGTTCTGGCCGTACACGCGGTTTAACCAATAGATGTATTCCTGATAATCCACGTTACTGACTTCGGTGCGGTCCATGAGGAACGAAGGCACTGTAACCTTACGTGGGGTATTATCCCATGAATAGGTGATATTGTCCGTCGTGGCACCCATGACGAAAGTGCCGCCTTCAATGGCAATCAAACCGGGGCCGATTTCTTGGTCGTTGATTTCGGCAACTTCAAAACCGCCATTGTTGGCGTCGTTATAAGCCCAACCGGTGGTTCTTGAAGACTTCTTGGCGCAGGATGCTGTGAGAAGCCCTCCCAGAACGATGACTGCTAATGTCTTGAATCCTGATTTTCTATACATTTTTGACAAAAATTTGTATCTATAACTCTGTTATTTTCCTTTTATTGTACCCCTCAACGATAATTTTTTCAACATTTATCATCATTTTTTCTTCAAATAATCATTTTAGGGTTGTTTTGATCAATGTAGTATGATTTTTTAATTAGTTGATTTAAAACAATTTAAAAACAAAAATTGGTACTTTCGTAAGTGCTGAAGTACGCTATGAAAAAAACGTACAATTTTACGGTTTTTTTTTGAAATGAGTTATGTTTCTCAAAAAAAAGTTTTTTTTGGACTAAAAAATGGGTGATTACAATAAAAAGGTTGTATTTTCGTTTCCAAATTAGTAGTTTTTTTTATAAGGAGTATTAATTTAAGACATTGATATTTAGCGAGATGAGTTTAAAATCCAGAAGGTTTTTCAAATATTGCTCGGTTTGTTGTTTGGTTTTGGCTTTTGTCGTGGTTCAATCCCATGGCTTGAAAGCACAGGTGACATCATTGCACTCACTGCAGTTGAATTGGCAGGGAGTGGGTGCAATGCCTACCTCATACGACACCATATACTATATCCAGTTGGAGTCTGCCTGCTACGAAGGCTCAATGCCAATTTATGTGAAATCGTTCCCGATTTATGACAGCCAGGTGAAGGCCGATGTAAAACTACAAGATTTGAAGACGGCATCGCTTTCTGAAGAAGAACTGAAGATTGTCAATGACTGCGATTTTGGCGAGGACTTTAGCGTTAGTGCCATTCCCTTGCGTTCACGTGACGAGTCATTGCTTTCATGTAGAATTCACCCTATACGTAAACATGGCGGTAGTTATGAAAAGCTTGTTTCGGCTACGTTGTCGGTGTCATTGATGCCAATTGCTAATGTTCAGAAGGATAATCCGGTATATGCGCATACTTCTGCCATGGCTTCTGGAGATTGGTATAAGATTGGCCTGCCAGAAACTGGTATCTATAAATTGTCATACGATGACCTTAAGGGTTTGGGTATCAATGTTGCAGGAATTGATCCGCGTACCATTCGCGTCTATCATAACGGAGGCGGTGTACTTCCTGAAATGAACAATGTCTCTCGTCATGACGATCTGGTGGAAATACCCATTTATGTGGAAGGTGAGTCAGATGGATCGTTTGACAAGAACGATTATGTGCTGTTTTATGGAGGGGGACCTGTGCGTTGGACTTGGAATGCCTCGAAACAGGTGTATGAACATGTTCAGAACTATTATGATGACTATGCCTACGCTTTTGTTGTGACAGGGAAGGGGACGGGGAAAAGAATCACAACTTCAACTGCGCCGACTGCTGCCGCTGAATCTGTAGTGACAGAATTCCTTGATTATCAAGTGTATGAGTCGGATGAATACAACTTGTGGCATTGGGGACGCTCTTACTATGGTGATGCCATGCATGGCATGGAATACAAGACGTTCAGTTTTGACTTTCCAAACATGGTGTCTTCCCGAAAGGGATGGCTAAAGTCGGAATTGGCAGGTAGAAACTTCACTCCGGCTTCTTTTGAAGTGTATGTCGACGAGGAGAAGAAAGCGACATATTCTCTCTCGTCCACGTCGCCATCAGGATCGGTTTATGCCCATGTGGTTGGAGGATGGGTTTCATTTGTGCCGCAAGGGTCTGCGGTAAGTGTTAGGTTAAGACATGTGTCGACGGGTACCTCCACTTCCGATGGATTTGTCGATTACTTGGCATTAAACGCGTGGCGTGGCTTGAAAATGGTTGGAAGTCAGATGGCATTTCGCAACCCGGAGGCTTCACTTTCCAATCAAGTTTATGAATACCGTATTTCTGGCGCTTCTCAACAGATTCGTGTTTGGAATGTCAGCGACCCTGTAGCTCCTTCCATTGTGCCTGGCACGTTGAGCAATTCCGTCTATTCATTTAAGGTGTTAGGCAATCAGGACAATGCCTTTGTAGCATTCAATGGCAATTCCTATTGTACGGCAACCGCCATGGGGAGGGTCGGCAACCAAAACCTTCATGGCGTCCGCGACGTGGATTATCTGATACTTACTCATTCCGATTTTATAAGTCAGGCTGAAAGGATAAAAGCCATTCACAATCGTTTGGATCCCGACTTGAATGTGTATATTACCACACCCGAATTGGTATATAATGAATTTTCGTGCGGTGCCAAGGACGTTTCAGCCATCCGTGACTTCTGCCGTATGCTTTATCTCGACAGCAATTCAGGTCGCAAGATCAAGTATTTGCTATTGTTGGGTGATGCCTCCTACGACCATAAGAACCGGGATGGTTTGGTGGATCTTATTCCTGCTTTTGAGTCGCTTAGTTCGCTGGACCAAAGAAGCACGTTAGTGACCGACGACTATTACGGTTTTATGGACGAGGGAGAAGGTGCTCTTGGCTCCTCGTTGGCGGATATAGGCATAGGCCGCTTCCCTGTCGCCACTTTGGAACAGGCAACTAACATGGTCGATAAGATTGAAAGATACATTGCAAAAGATGAGGCTTCAATGCAACCATGGCGTAACATGGTCACTTTCTGTGCTGACGATGATAGCGGGTTGAATGGAGGTTTCCCTGGAAATGCTGAGACGTTGGTGAACCTTATGAAGAGCGTTGGTGGAGGGGATATGTTGGTTGATAAGATTTATTTGGACGCTTATCCTCAAGTCAATGCACCGGGCGGACAGATTGCTCCCGACATGAATGCCGCTATCAACAGTAGAATGGAAAAGGGAACTCTGGTGATGAATTATATAGGCCACGGTGGTGAAGTCCAACTGGCCACCGAAAAGATACTCCAAAGAAAAGATGTTGACTCATGGCGTAATGCCCCCATGTTTCCGTTGATGATTACGGGTACTTGTGAGTTTAGCCGTTATGATGACCACAACCGTACTTCCCTTGGTGAATACGCTTTTTTAAATCAATATGGTGGCATGATCGCCATGTTTACCACGGCAAGGATTACCTATGGTGATCATAACCTGCGGTTTATGAAAGGGATTTACAACAACCTGTTCCGTATCAATGGAGGCGATGTTTATCGTTTGGGTGATGTGTACCGCATGGGCAAAACCCAAGGAGACATCGATGAAAAACGTTATGTGTTTTTTGGCGACCCCGCTTTGCGTTTGGTCTATCCAAAATGGAAAGTGGAGACGAAGCGTATCAATGGCATTGATATACAACATGACTCCATCCCAATCAATGATACCATCAGAGCGTTGCAGCCTGTTGAGATAGAAGGTGCCGTTAAGGATTTGGATGGCGAAGTGGCCTCTGATTTCAATGGCATTGTTTATGTGACCGTGTATGACAAGGAGACGGATGTGACGACTTATGGTGATGAGGCCAGTCCATTCACTTTCAAGTTGCGAAACAGCGTTGTTTTCAATGGTAAGGCGGAGGTGGTGAACGGTGAGTTCAAGATCAACTTCATCGTACCCCGTGATATTTCCTATCGGTATGGCAGTGGCCTGATCAGCTACTATGCAACCAATTATGTTATCGATGCCATGGGCAAGTTCGACGAATTCATCATTGGTGGATTCTACGATAATGCCATTAGCGACAACGAACCACCTGAAGTCAGGCTGTTTATTGACGACACCTTGTTTGTAAGTGGCGGTCTCACGAGCGAGAATCCCATTTTGTTGGCTTTTGTGGAAGACGAAAGTGGTATCAACACCACGGGTACAGGTATCGGACATGATATCATGGCAACTTTGGAGGGCCCTAACAAGACTTCTTATCGGCTTAATGATTATTTTGTGTCGGAGATCAACAATCCCGGCAAAGGCAAAATTGCTTTCAAGATGCAGAAACTCGCTGATGGCGATTATACACTAACCTTGAAGGTTTGGGATATATTCAATAATTCCAATACGGCATCTATTGACTTTACCGTGGTAAATAGTACGGGAATGTGTCTTGAGAACCCAGCCAATTATCCGAACCCTGTTAATGATATCACCTATTTTACTTTCGACCACAACCAGATCGGCAACAACTTGAAGGTGCAAATCGACATCTTTGACATTATGGGTCGATGGGTCAATAGGATCAACGAAATAGTCACAGGTTCGTCTACCCGTGTGACACCTATTCGCTGGGATGGGCGCGGTGCTCATGGTGAACGACTTCGTAATGGGGTTTATGTGTACCGTATTCTCGGTACCAACGATTCGGGAGAAACCACTTCTGTGGTGTCGAAATTGATTTTAAATCAGTAAAAATCAATCTGTCATGAAGAAAAGAGACCTTTATATTAAGTTTTTCGTTCTATTGTTGCTGTCATTAGGTATGCAGGTTCAGGCGCAGAACAATGCTTATCATTCTGTTTTGGCCGAACATTCATGGTACCGTCTTGCTGTGGCCCATGAGGGGGTGTATAAAATCGACAGGACATCTTTTGTGGAAATGGGCATTGACGCTGAAGGCGTCAACCCGGATCAGATCCGAGTTTTTGGTGCCCCAGCTGGTATTTTGCCGGAAAAGAACAGCGATCCTCGTCCCGATGATTTGGAGGAGCTGGCGATTTTCGTTGAAGGCGCTGAAGATGGGCGTTTTGATGCCGAGGATTACGTGTTGTTTTATGGTCAGGAACCAACTTGTTGGAAACTGAACTCAAGCCTGACACAAAAGTATGAGCGGCAACGTAACTATTATTCTGACACTACATACTATTATCTATGTGTTGACAGTGGAGTGAATGGATTGAGAATAGGAGAAAAGACATCGTTGCCCATTGAAGAGGCATCGTCAGTTATTACTGAGTTTTTGGATGTCCGTTGGCATGAGGAAGAGCTTTTCTCGCCTTTTGTTTCGGGCCGTAATTGGTATGGTGAGTCGTTGACTTCGGCAGATTCTGTTTTGGAATTGACATTTGACTTCCCTCATCTAGTGAGGTCAAAAGCCGCTTATTTGAAGGCTGAGTTGTTGGGTAGGGCATATAAGAGCACTTTGTATTATAACTTGAGAGTTGACAATGACTTGTTGGCGAATAACGTCGCTATTGGTTCCTACGGAAACAATTCTTATGGATTGCCATCGAGTGAATCGAAACAGCTTTTCCTGGAAAGTGATACTGCTAATGTTCAACTTCAATTGCGCGCTACTGCCAGCGGACAAAGCTTGTATCTTGATTTTATTGAGTTGTATGCATGGCGCCAATTGATACGAGAGGGCGGTGTGTTCCCATTCCGACTTATTCCAGACCAGTTCGAACAGGAGAGCAATGCCGTTTGGATTCAAAATGTTAGCCCTGAATTACAACTTTGGGATGTCACTACGCCACTTTGTCCTATGAGGCAGCAAGGCCGTCTGACTTCTGGCAATCTGGTTTTTGCCACCGATGAGCACGTGGAGAAACGTTATGTTCTATTTGATGTGTCGGCGGCATTTTCGGTGAATTCATGGGCTCGTATCGATAACCAAGACCTGCATTCCATATCTTATGCCGATATGCTGATTATCTCGACTGACATTTGCATGGGGCAAGCCCAGGCTTTGGCCGATTTCCATGCAATGGAGGATGGTATGGATTGCCAAGTGGTCAACGTGCACCAGATTTATAATGAGTTCTCCGCAGGGATCTGTGACCCTACAGCGATTCGCGATTTCATCAGAATGGTGTATCACCGCAGTGCTGGTGGATTGAAATATGTGACCTTGTTTGGGAAAGCCTCGATGGATTTCCGCAACCTTAAAGGTTATTTGTCGGATTTCATTCCCTGTTATGAGGCACATTCCATGCCATACCACATGGTGAAGAGCTTTTGTACCGATGATTATTTTGGCCTGATGGAGCCGCATGAAGGAGAAAACAGCATGGGTACTGTCGATATAGGCATTGGTCGCATTCCTGCTTCCACAGAGAAAGAAGCTGAAACCGTGATGCGGAAAATAAGGCATTACAACGACATAAATGCGAACCAAGGTATCTGGAAGACGGCACATCTTTTCGTGGCCGACGATGAGTCGACGCAATATGTGAACGACAATGAATTGTATTACAGGATGGAGGACACGTTGTGCCATCCTATGACTGCGAAAAAGATTTATGCGCAAGGTTATGGGCATGTAAACACGCCAGCAGGGGTTAGGATTCCTGAAGCCCACGACGAATTGTTGAGGGACCTTGAAAAAGGAGCGTTGGTGATGACGTATACAGGCCACGGCGGCGTGAGAGGATTGACCCAGGACGGCCTTTTCACCAATTCTGACATTGCCTCGCTTCAAAACATCGACCGCATGCCCTTTGTGTTCACGGCCACCTGTGAGTTCGCCAAATATGACGACCCAACGTTGAATTCCGCTGGTGAGCAGATGTTTCTTTTGCCCTCTGGTGGTGCCATTGCACTTCTGACATCCAGCCGTCCTACTTTGGCGCCTAACAACGTCTTGTTAGGTAAAGCATTAGCTAGATCTTTGTTCCAGCGGGAGGATGGGGTGCCTATGCGTTTGGGCGACATTTGCCGGTTGGCTAAACGTGACCCTCAAAATTTCACTGCCACTGAATGCAAAAACATTTCTTATTTGCTTTTGGGCGATCCGGCGTTGCGTCTGGCTGTCCCTGAAGAGGAAATCGTGGCATTAAGACTCAATGGAAAGGATTTGCTAAATGAAGACGTTACACTGCATGCGATGAGTATGGTGAACATGGAGGGCGAGATTAGGACGGTTGAAGGGCGGTGCGATGCCGATTTTAATGGAGAACTGTGGGTGCGTCTCTATGACCAAAAGTCGCGTATCAAGTTGGAGTATCAGAGCACTTCAGGAAATGTTAATGTGGTGAACTGCTATCATCACAAGGACGTGCTGTTCCAGGGGTATGTCAGCGTGAATTCGGGCCATTTCTCAGTTTCGTTCCAAGTGCCCAGTGACATTACTGCCTCATATGGCGCACCTCGTTTTAGCTTCTATGCTTTCGACTCAATCCGTGGGAAAGATGCCATGGGTGTCTTCGACAACTTGACCATGGGCGGTCTGGATCCTTCCATTATCGTCGATGATGAAGGACCCAAAATTGACTTTTATTGGAACAATCCTTCGTTTAAAAATGGCGACGTTGTGGAACGTAATGGCGTTTTGTACGCCGATTTGTATGATGCGCAAGGCATTTACCACTACGATTATGCTTTGGGCCGCGATATAGTTATGCGAAGCAATGCTCCGACGTGTTCCAATGTGGTGTTGAATAGCTATTTTAAGCCTGTTATTGACGATTTCAGACGGGGAAGCATCGCGTTTCCTTTGGAGGATCTTGAGCCTGGGAATTACCAGTTTGAACTTAAAGCTTGGGACATGCAGAACAATTCCTCAAGCGCAAACTTGTGGTTTGTTGTAGGGGAAGATATCTATTTGGCAGGTGTGCGCAATTTCCCCAATCCTTTTAATGAATCGACTTATATAACGTTGAAACACTATGGTGAGGATGGCAATTTTGATGTTCACCTGGAAGTGTATGACATCACAGGACGGCTCGTGGATGCTTTTTCACAACGGGTGAGTTGCACCAATGGCCAAATTGAGCCTATCCGTTGGGATGGATGCAACCAAGGAGGGAGCGCTTTGCCAACAGGGCTTTATCTTTACCGTCTAACCCTTTCGGGCGAGGATGGTTATTCGAGAACGGTAAGCCAAAGAATGATGATATACCGTTAAAACTTTTTTTTCGTTGATGTACAATAAGCAAACAGAATAATCGTTATCTCTTCAATTTAAATTTAATTTAAAATGAAAATCAAGTACATGTTCCTAGCTGCCTTTGCTTTTGTGGCGGCACGTTCTTTTGGTCAGGGCTATATGGGCCAAGATTATGAAGTTTCACCCAATGTCATCACGACGGCGGTTCCTTTCGTTTCCATCGCTCCAGATGCCCGAGGCGGTGCCATGGGCGACGGTGGTGTGGCATCAGAGCCCGATGTGTATTCGATGCATTATAATCCGGCGAAGTATGCCTTTTTGAATGAAGACATGAGCATCGGACTTGGCTATAGCCCTTGGCTGAGGAATCTGACAAACGACATGAACCTTGCCTATTTGGCTTTCGGCAAGCGTATCAACGACAGATCGGCCATCGGTGCCACGTTGCGTTATTTTAGCTGTGGTGAGATCAATTTCAGGGACGGTAACAATACGGACCAAGGTACTTACAGCCCTAATGAATGGGCTATCGACGCCACCTATTCCCGTATGTTGGGCGATTATCTTGCAGGTGCTGTTTCCGGTCGTTTCATCTATTCCGACTTGAACCAAGGCGTTCAGGACTATGCCAAGAAGGGTATTTCAGTGGCCGCCGACGTGGCTGTTTACTACAAACGTCCCGTTGAATGGTTTAGCGATATGGATGCTGATTTTGCTTGGGGTGCCGCAATCACCAATATCGGTAGTAAGATCAGCTATAACAGCTCTTCGGAAAGAAAAGATTTCATCCCCACCACTTTGCGTGCTGGTGCCAACCTGAAGCTTGAGCTCGACGAATATAATTCATTGGCATTTAATGTGGATCTTTCCAAACTTATGGTTCCTACACCTCCAGTCATCGACAGGGACACCACCGGCCAGCCTATCATTGATCCGGCTACGGGCGGCTATAAGATTCTTTATGGTATGGACAATAACGTGTCGGTCGTGTCGGGCATGATCCAGTCGTTCTATGATGCGCCTGGCATTGGTTACAATCAATATACAGGTGAGTGGGAAAACTACGGTAAATTCTATGAAGAGCTTTGCGAAATCAATATTGGCGTTGGCGTTGAGTATTGGTACAACAATGTGTTTGCCGTGCGTGCTGGTTATTTCAACGAAACCGCTTTGAAGGGAAATCGTAAGTATGTGACTCTCGGCGCTGCCTTAAAATATAATGTGTTTGGCTTGGATGTGTCTTATTTGGTGCCGGTTTTACAGGTTGGTGTCCATCCTTTGGAGAACACCCTGCGTTTCAACCTCACCTACAACTTGGGCGGAAAGAAAGGTTGATGTCCTAATATGTGAAACAAAAAAAGCGGCTTTGGGGCCGCTTTTTTTATGCCTTGTATAAACGGTATCACGCCGTTTATGCGTATGTTAGAATATTATCGCCAGAAGCACATACAGCCAGTGTGCTGCAATGCCTGCGCAGAGACCACCGATGGTGTGTGCTCCAATGGCCTTGCCGATGAGTTTGCGGTAGCCAAGGCTGTCAAGCATGGCGGCATGGGTGCTGAGGAAACCACTCCAGCACATGCCGATGGCGGTGAACACNNGCGATGGCATTGTTGTCGATGATGCCTTCGGTGATGAAACGCGGCACCAGACCGATGGCGGCGCCCACAGCACCAAGAGCGGTCATGGGGAAGGAGATCAAGGCGCCGTCTTTGAAACCGAAGAGCCATTCGAAGATGAAGTTGACCTTGTTGGCCGCCCAGCTGATGACGGGCACACCTTCGTATGCCACGCCAAGATATTCACCGTTGCTGCCTGATGCACCGAAGGTGAGCATCATCACGATGGTGGAGATGCAGAGCACGCCTGGGATGATGGCGAAGCCGATGCTAACGCCGTCCTTGCCGCCGTCGAGCAACGAGTTGAGGAAACGCATGAACACGCCCCCTTCACTCTTGAAGGAGATCTGCTGCTCGTCGCCGCCAAACTCCTCGTCGACAGGTGTATCCAGCTCAGGATAGGCTTTCAGGGTGGAGCGTTGCATCAAACGGGTTGAGACGATACTGCCGATGACGGCACCTGCCACACCGACCAAGGCGCCTTTGCCGAAGCCCAGACCCGTCATGAAAGCCACGACGACAAGACCCATGCCGAAGGCTGTGCCAAAATTGGTCAGCGAGACGAGTTGGTACTTTTTGAAGTAACGGTTGAAGTTCTTGTCGTGTGCCAGGGTGATGATGGCGGGGTTGTCGCTCAAGAAGGTCATGATGGCACCCAGAGCGGCCACGCCAGGCAGGTTGTAAAGTGGCTTCATCAATGGGCGCAAAAGGTTCTCCAACAGACGTACCACGCCGAACTCGGTGAGCAACTTGCTGATGGCGCCCATTAGCACACAGATGGCCATGATGTAGAACACGGTCTCCAACAGCAGGTGATAGGCCGTTTGCATGAAGGTGTTCAGCATCTTGGGCAAGGTCATCTTATAAGCCAACAGTCCAAAGAAGGCGAAGAAGATGATGAGGAAGACAATGGCTTCAAAGCTACGCTTGGTAGTGAAACGCAACGGCATTTTCAGTTTCTCTTCAATTTTCTTGAAGAGTTTCTCCACCCTATCGTGGTAGTTTAGGGTGTTACGCTTGATGGTGTTGTATTTTGTTTTTGCCATAGCGGATTAGTTTTTCTTGATGTTGAGCAGGTTGATTTTCCAAGTGAGGCCAAGGTTGGCTTGGAACTTGCTGACGCCATCTACGCTCGTATGTGATCCACAGAGGTGTAGGCGCACACTGCGATCGCCCAAGGGATAATATTCGAAACCAAGGCTCTCGAAGTCAACTTTTTTCCCAGGGGTGACATACTGGTCGTAGGCTTCCGTGTTGGGTAACTGGGCTTGGTTGAAGTCGTAGCCGGCCTTAGCGAAAACGATCCATTTCTTCCCGATGTCGACGCCGATGCCATAGATGGCAGTGATGTCTTGACCAAAGAACCGATCTTGCTCAAAAGAAGCACGGTTGATGACATCAAGGTACATCTCCACGCCTTTGAACTGCAACTTGTTGCCCAAGGCAATGTAGTTGATGAATTTGCCAGGCTGGTATTCGATCATATTGGCGGAATAGGCCGTCTTGAAGACTCCGAAGTTGCCATACCACATCAGGTTGTATGCGTAAATACTCTGCATGGCCTGGTTGATGAAGGGCGAGTTGCACATCTGGACGAGGAAATGGTTTTTGCCCGCGTTGTCCTTGTAATTCAAGGATGCACCCACCTCGTAGCAACATACTGTGTTCCAAAACTCAGTGCCATAGTAGATGTCGATGGGGTTGGAGTCGTATTCCCAGCCGCCTATGGCCACCACTTGTTTACCGGCAGAAAGGAAAAGGTTGTCGGTGAAGTTCCAGTTGAGGTAAGCCCAGTCGGTGCCTTGGAAAAAGGTGTTGGCAAAGCCAATGTTGGGCGCATTGATACGCTGACGCAGGTGGTAACTGAACTTACTGCCAATGGTACCATCCAATGCCACAACGAGATATTTTCCTGCAAAACCATGGTCGGTGCTAGGAGCAACCGGATCATGCCCAGGATGGTAGTCGAGGGTGAAGTCGGC
>DBXU01000044.1:17958-18487 GCA_002310075.1 Bacteroidales bacterium UBA1204
AGATGCAGGTTGTCTAAGGTGACAAAGGGCTTCCCGTCTTGCGAAAAGGCCTGCAGAAAGGCGATGATGGATAAAAAGGTGAGGAGTAACGCTTTTCTCATACGCAAATAAATTTGCTGCAAAGGTAAGAATTAAAAGCGTGGGATTAGAATTTGTGGCAACAAAAAAAACGGGGCGGATGATTCCGTCCCGTTGTGGGGTTGTTTTGGGAAGACTTTAGCAGACTTCGATGGTCTGCATGGCCTGTTTCTTTTCTTCAACGGTCACCTTGGGGATGACGATGTCGAGGATGCCGTTNNCCGTTTTCGACCTTGGCGCTGATCTGTTCCTTGTGGATGTCCTCAGGCAGCATCACCGTCTGGCGGAAGTGTTCGACCGAGAACTCGTGACGCAGGTAGCGCATTTCTTCCTTCTTCTCGTTCTTTGTCTCCTTGACCATCTCGACAACGAGGTTGCCTTCGGCATCGATGCTCAACTTGACGTCTTCCTTGGTGAGACCAGGGATGCAGAGCTCAAGTTTGTAGTTGTC
>DBXU01000044.1:18602-28656 GCA_002310075.1 Bacteroidales bacterium UBA1204
ATCTCCTATTTTTTAGTTGTTTATTTAATTTCGATTGACGACTCCATCTAGTCAAATTCTTTGCCAAGGCCAAAATTGGGTTAAAAACCATGTTTTTACTGACAAAATTTCCGATTTATGGCAATTCTGGATAGAATTATATGACAAAATTTCCGAATATTTAGATTGTAACATTGTTTCTGAAATAATAAGGTCACGTTTTTTCATTGAGAAGGAATATTCCTTATTTTTGCATTTAACTTGAGTTGTCAATCTGGTTTAATATATTTGGTTCAATATGAAAAAGCACAAATTGTTTCTAACTATTTTGGTTTTAGCGACTATCAGTTCTTATGGACAGCAGCATTTAGTTCGGTCCTATACGAATGTTATTACGACGGCAGCTCCTTTTCTAACGATTGCGCCTGATGCTCGTGCTGGTGCATTGGGCGATTGTGGAGTGGCTACGGATCCTGATGTCTATTCCATGTACTACAATCCTGCGAAGTACGCTTTTCTCGAGAATAAGTATTCCGTGGGTCTGGGTTATACACCTTGGGTGCGAAGTGTTCTTGATCACGGGAATTTTGTCAATTTAGCTGCCGCGTTTAAGCTCAGTGACCGTTCTACCATTGCTGCTACAGCCCGATATGTTGGTTATGGTGAGTTTGAAATTAGAGATGGTAACAACATGGTTATTGAGGTTTTTAGTCCGAGAGAGTTTGCTACGGATATCTCCTATTCCTATCGTTTTGGCAATTATCTTTCTATAGGTGCAGCGGCTCGCTTTGTTCATTCGAAAATCTATAGTGTAACCGAAGATGCTAGGCCCGGAGTATCTATGGCGGGTGATGTTTCAGTATATTATAAGCTTCCATTGAGTGATGCACTTGACTTGTCGTTAGGCGCCAGCATTACAGACATTGGCACAAAGCTCAACTATTGGACGTTTTTGAATCAAAGGGATTTTATTCCAACCACATTACGTCTTGGGTCAAGCATAAAGTATTCCTTCAACCCAAAGAACTCCTTGTCGTTTTGTCTGGACTTTTCTAAGTTGCTTGTTCCTACGCCTCCGGTATACGAAAGAGATGAGCAGGGCAACGTGTTGGTCAACCCCGATGGAAGCTATGTGATTAAAAGTGGCTATGATAACAATGTTTCCGTTTTACGAGGAATGTTCCAATCGTTCTATGATGCTCCAGGAATGGCTTACAACTACAGCGCGAACGAATGGGAAAACTATGGCAAGTTCTATGAAGAATTATGTGAGATTAACACGGGTATTGGATTGGAATATAATTTGGCAAATCATTACTTTTTCCGTGGCGGTTATTATCATGAGTCGAAACATAAAGGAAATTTACAGTATTTGACACTTGGTGCAGGAATTCATTTTGGTGTATTTGGCTTGGATCTATCTTATTTAAATGTAGTTGGTACTAGTTCTTTAAGCAATGCTATTCGTGCGGATGTCTATTTCACTTTTAAGTAATAGATTTCCTAAATTGATTTTGATTTGTTTTAAGGCTTTATTCATTATTTTTGCCATCCGAAATACAGATTCAACGAGCTTAAACGAGCCTTAAACCATGGAAGAAAAACTGTTCAATAAGAATTATCTCTGTCTTTGTGCGGCTAATTTCTTGTTTTTCTTCTCGTTCTACCTGTTGCTTCCAGTGTTGCCCTTCTTCATTATGGAGAAGTTTCAAGCTGGCAATGCTATCATTGGCACGGTCATCTCTTGTTATACGTTGGCTACACTTGTGGTACGTCCTTTCTCAGGCTACATGATGGACACCTTCAAGCGTAAGCCTTTGTATCTGTTGGCATTGTCCATCTTTACGGCTGTGTTTGTGGGCTATCTTTTTGCCGCTACCATTACCATCTTAATAATAATCCGTATTGTTCACGGCTTGGCTTTTGGCCTCACCTCGGTGGGTGGTAACACCTTGGTCATCGACGTGGTGCCGTCGGAACATAGGGGAGAGGGCATCGGCTATTATGGCGTGGCCAACAACATCGCCATGGCGGTCGGCCCGATGACGGGCTTGTTTGTCTACGAGCATTTCAGTTTCAATGCCATCTTCATGGGTTGCATGGCTTGCAGCCTATTGGCGGCTTTGTTTGCCTCAAGGATACAGACCAAAGTAAGGCCGCCCGTCAAGCGCCCTCCGATTTCCTTGGACCGTTTCATCTTGTTGAAAGGTTTGCTGGCGGGCATATCGTTTACCTTGTTGGCTTTCGCCTATGGACAGATCTCCAATTACATCGCCCTTTATGCCAAGGAGATGGGCTTGACCATCAGTAGCGGCTTGTTCTTCACGGTGTACGCCGTCGGCCTAATTGCCTCGCGATTGTTTGCTGGCAAGATGGTTGATAAGGGCAAGGTGACGCAGACCATTGCCTTAGGTTTGGGTATCGTCGTGTTCGCCATGTTCGGACTAGGTATGTGCCATCATTGTAATGCTTTGGGTACAGACTACACGGCGGCGGCTTTCCTTTTGATCGCCTTGTGCTGTGGCTTGGGATTTGGCGCAGCTTTCCCGTCGTTTAATGCCTTGTTCATCAACCTGGGTACCAATGCGCAACGAGGCACCGCCACATCCACCTATCTCACCACTTGGGATCTAGGTCTTGGCATCGGCATCTTCTCGGGCGGCATGCTTGCCGAGCATTTCTCGTTCTCGGCAGCCTATCTGGTGGCTTCGGCCTCGGTGTTGGTGTCGCTCATCTTTTTTGTCATCGTCGTTACGCCTCATTATCAGAGAAATAAACTTCGCTAATGCAGCCCGTTCTTCCCATAGTCCAGCTTCGTGATGCCACATCAGATGACGCGCCTTTCGTTGCACGTGTTGTGTTGGCGGGCATCGACATGTTAGAAATTGATGCTGCCATTCCAGATGAGCAACGTGCCATCTATGAGCATTTGATTGATATTTGCCTTATGGGCGACACCTTATACAGCTACCTCAACACACGCATTGCTGAGATTGAAGGATATAGGGTAGGCGCCTTAGTGGCTTACGACGGAGCCCGCTACGCTGCCTTGCGCGCCAAGACCTTTGGCCTCGTGCAACAGACTTCAGGCATGGATTTGAGCCGCAATGCGATGGAAACCGGTTCGGGTGAGTTCTATCTAGACAGCATGGCGATTCTGTCCGATTACAGGGGCATCGGCATTGGCAAAATGCTGATACGTGACCGCATGGATTTTGCTTCAGGAAATGGTTTTCAAAAGGTCACTCTGCTTGTCGACAAGGATAAACCGCGTTTGCAGGGATATTATGAGAGTTTGGGATTTGTCTTCAGCGAAGAGATGTTTGTGTTTGGGGCTTGGTATAATAAGTTGGAGAAAAATCGGGAGAAATAAGGAATTTTTCTACTTTTGTCCCAATTAAAACTGTGTTTCGATGAAAAAACTCCTTCTCTTCGCCCTTATTGTGGCTTCACTTCAGCTTTCCGCCCAGCAAATGCTTGTCGGATCCTACAACATTCGATACAAAAACGCCAACGACAGTCTCCAAGGCGAGGTGTGGGCCAAGCGTTGTCAGGTCATCTGCGACCAGGTGAACTTCATGGCGCCCGATGTCTTTGGCACGCAGGAAGTGCTATGGTCACAATTGCAGGACATGAAGCAGGCTCTTGATGGCTATGACTATATCGGCGTCGGTCGCGATGACGGAAAACAAGGCGGCGAGCATGAAGCCATCTTTTATAAGAAAAGGAAGCTACGCCTTCTTGACCATGGCGATTTTTGGCTGAGTGAGACGCCCGACAAGCCTGGTTTGGGCTGGGACGCGGTTTGTATTCGCATCTGCACCTGGGGTAAGTTTGCCGTCAAAACGCAGAAAGAACAACGAAATGGGGTGTTCAACCGAAAGAAGTCTGAACCGGCTTTGGAATTCTATTTTTTCAACCTCCATATGGACCATGTTGGGGTGATTGCACGGCGCGAGGCGGCCAAACTAGTGGTGCAGCGAATTCGCGAGATGGCGGATGGATACCCCGTCATTCTCACGGGCGATTTCAACGTTGACCAAAACGATGAAATCTATACCATTTTTACCGAGTCGGGCCTGTTGAAAGACTCCTTCGATGCTGCCCGCATCCGCTTTGCGGAAAACGGCACATTCAATGCTTTCAAGACCAATTATTTCACCACAAGCCGCATCGACCATGTCTTTGTATCGCCCACCACGACCGTAGAGGCCTATGGCGTTCTCACTAACAGCTATTGGACACCTGATGAGGATCCCAACAACACCATCAAGGCCTCCGATGCGCCACAGCAGATCTCATTTGATACTTACATCCGGCACAATCCTTCGGACCATTATCCGGTGTTTGTGAAAATCAAGCTTTGATTTTTCGCCTCCTAATCTCGCTCCAAGTCTGTAGCACTACTGAAATGATGATCAGTGCGATGCCGATGCAGAACGAGAAATTCAATTCCTTGTACTCTCTGAAGATAAACATGGAGAGTATGATGCTATACACAGGCTCCAAGTTGTAAGTCAAATTGACTGTAAAGGCAGGGATTTTCTGCAACACGATGATTTGCAGCAGGCAGAGGCCGATGGTGCACACCACGACCATGAAAGCGAGATAAGGATAGTCCATGCCAACGGGATAGAGCCTTCCGACAGGGATGAACAAATTATATATAGGTATTAGGCAGGTCAGGCCAATGAGACCGCCCACCATTTCCCAAAGCAGCATGTTTTTTGCCTCGTAATGCTTGCCAACACGCTGGTTGGTAATGGCAAACAAGGCGTACAAGGCCGAAGAGATTACTCCTAGAATGATACCCAAACGATAACGCGAATCAAAATGGAAGATAAGGTAGATGCCTAGGATGGTGAGTAGGCTAAAGAAAAACTCGCGCCCAGAGAAACGGTGCTTATTGATAATGGGTTCAAACAAGGCCGTGAAGAAACCAACCAAGGAGAAACATACTACACCAATGCTGACATTGGAAGCCTTGATAGAGGCATAGAAAAACACCCAATGCAAGCACAATAACATACCTACGCCACCCATTTGCAGAATGTCCCTGAATCGGTAATGATTCAAATCTTTCCTAATGGCCAAAAAGGCCCACATCAGCAATGTTGCTGCTGCCATGCGCCACCATACTAGGATGGCGGAATCCAAGGTGATGAGTCGCCCCAAAACACCGGTGAATCCGGCGATGAAAACGGAGAGATGCAACAAGAAGTAGTCTTTTTTCATGGTTTTCTCCTTTGGCGGATAGCCTCGAAGGTGACGATGGCCGTGGTCACCGAAACGTTGAGCGAGTCGGCGATACCGTTCATGGGGATGATGATGTTCTGGTCAGCGGCCTCGACCCAAGCATCGGAGATGCCCGTAGCCTCAGTGCCCATCACGAGGGCGGAAGCCTTACGGAAGTCGGCGTCAAGATAGTCGATGGAAGCCTTGAGGTAGGTGCAGTAGATGGTTATGCCGTTCTTTTTCAGCCAGCTGATGCATTCTTCGGTTGAGCAGGCGTATATTGGTACGCTGAAGATGCAACCGATGCTAGCGCGGATGGCGTTGGGGTTGAAGAGGTCGGTGGCGGGGTCGGCCACGATGACGGCGTCGACACCAGCGGCGTCAGCCGTGCGCATCACGGCCCCGAGGTTGCCTGGCTTTTCCACTGTCTCCAGCACGATGATCAAGGCGTCTTTTCTCGGTTTGAACTCGTCGAGGCTCTTGTATTTGGGTATGGCTACAGCCAGAAGGCCATCGCTGCCTTCGCGGTAGGCAATCTTGTCGAACACCTCTTCAGTGACGGTCTCGATGAACTCGGCTTTGATGGCAAGCGGCCCACGCAGCAACGACTCGCAGACATACAACTGCTCAATCACGAAGCCGCACTTTTGTGCGCGCTCAATCTCGCGCTCTCCTTCAATAAGAATGCGGTTCTGATCACGACGCTCAGAAGCCTTCTGCAGTTTGACGAGATTCTTGATTTTAGGGTTTGTCTTGCTGGTAATCATGGCTTTTTCCTTTCAATTGTGATAAGACCAATCCGAACACCACCAGCAGAATGCCGATGATTTTATTTGTCGTCAGGGCTTCATGGATGATGAAGTAACTGAAGATGGCCGTGAAAACAGGAATCAAGTTGGAATATACATTGGCACGTGAGGCACCAAGTTTACTGAAAGCAAACGCCCATAAGGCATAGGCAAAGGCGCTGCAAAACACGCCCAAGCAGACCAGAGGAACTATGTACCCACCCACGTTGGCGAAGTTGGATGGTTCAAAACGCTCCATGATGAGGACCATAGGGGCGAAATACAACATGCCGATGATGTTTTGCACCCAAGTGATGGTCAGGGGTTTGTAAAGCTTTGTTAACTTGATGAGCGCAATAGAATAGCCCACGGCTACCAACACGGCTCCGAATAGGAATAGGATGCCTTTAGTTGAAGCAATGAATTCAAGGTTTTTGTTGAGCAGCATGATGATGACGCCGACGAAAGAGACGATGAAACCTACGATGTTCATGGGCGTAAGCCGTTCTTTTAAGAAGATGTGTGCTGCTACAGGGGTCACCAAAGGGATCATGGCGATAATACCTGAACCGATGACTGGAGAGGTGTTTTTCAATCCGTAGCCCTCGAAAATGAAATAAAGGAAGGGCTCAAACATGGCCGCCAGGGCGAAAAGGCCTAGATGTTCTTTCTTGACTTTTTCGTTCAGCCGAAATGTATATAGTATTGCGGTGAAAAAAATCGTAGCCACCACAAGGCGCATAAAAATGGTTGCCGTTGGGTTGAGGTTTTGGTAGACTTGTGTCGACCAAACAAACGACATGCCCCAGAAAACCATGGCGATAACGCCTGCAAGGTGAACTATGTAGTTCTTGTTTTTCATGCTGCAAAATTACGTTTTTTTGAGATTGTTTTTCCGGTATGGAAAAATTCGGCAAGATTTTTGTATGTTTGCAGTCTTGAAAGAAGACAATCAAATTAGTTTAATATTAAAAAATCTATCAAAATGAAAAAGTTAAGTATTATCTGCATGACGATTTTGGCGGTCCTGTCAATGGCTTCTTGCCGCGGTCGCGATGGCAACGCCAATGTTGCTTCTTCAACTGTGGTTGTTCATTCCGATGATTGGGAATGGGTCAACAACTGCCAATGGATGGTGACCATCGACTTTCCGGCCATCAACGGTAATGTGTACAACCATGGCGCCGTGCTTGTTTACATGAAGGTTGGCAATGCCTGGTCACAAGTGCCGTTGACGTATTATTATCAATATACAGCCCACTATGAGGATGGAACCCAAGAGGTCCTCAACTGCGAGGCATCCATCGAGGTGGCTACTTTGAACGACGGTGGTGTGAGTTTGTATTGGACGGAGAGCGATTTCTTCGATGGCATGCGTCCCGACAAGCATGAGTTTAAGATCGTTGCTATCGAAGCTTCGGTATATAGTCACCGCAGTGATGTCGACTACAGCAACTATGAGGCTGTGAAGACCGCCTTCCAACTGGCTGACTGATAAACAATAACGGTGATTAAAAGATGTAGAGACGTAGCGTGCTACGTCTCTACTTTTTTTATTGCATAGCCAAGGAGAACCACATGAAACCGATGTAGCCTAAGGTTAGGAATGCGCCTTCCCAACGTGAGATTTTGCGTCCTTTGCCTGTGAAGACAAACAAAAGCATCAGGATGTTGGCGGCAAAGAGAATCATGAGTTGCTGATTCATCATAGGCTCGAAGGGTAGCGGCGTGATGATGGAGCTGATGCCTAATACCATAAAGATATTCAAGATGTTTGAGCCTAATACATTACCGATGGCGATGCCAGAATTCTTTTTCAGGGCAGCCACAATTGAGGTGATGAGTTCGGGCAAGGAAGTGGCGGTGGCGACCACGGTAAGCCCGATGGTACTATCGCTCATGCCCCAGTTGTGGGCAAGGATCTGGGCATTGCGTGAAACCAGTTCGCCTCCAATATACAGTCCAACGATACCAGCCAAGAGTGCAAGAATGGTCTTGCCCCAAGGCATGGCTTCCTGCACGTTTTCGGCCTCTTCTTTAGGGTCATTCTTAAGCATGGTGAGTAGCAGATAGGCGAATCCCATGAGCAAGAGGACGATGCCTTCGACCCAGTTGATGGTGCGCGCCTGCCTTGTGAAGAAGTAATTGGCCATCAAGGTGATGGCGAGTGTGGCGACAAATCCTGCAGGGATGTCGCGTCGGATGGATATGCGGTTTACGTCGATAGGCCAAATGAGAGCGCTGACACCCAATATGAGCAAGATGTTCATGGTGTTGCTACCGATGATGTTGCCGATGGCAAGACCTGGACTGCCTTTAGCGCATGAGAACACATTGACAATCATTTCTGGTAACGAGGTGCCAAAGGCTACGATGGTCAAACCGATGATAAGGGGTGACAGCTTGGCGCGGATGCCAACACTAGTGGCTCCGTTGACGAGCCAATTGGCCCCCAAAATCAAGGCAACGAAGCCGACGATGAGCAGTAATAGAGGTACCAGAGAATTCATCATACATTATAATTTCGTGCTCCAAAAATCTTGCTTCCCACCCGTACCAACGTTGCGCCTTCTTCCACGGCAATCGGATAGTCGTCCGACATGCCCATGGAGACTTCCTTGAAGTGTGGCTGACCGGCAAAATAATTGGTTTTTAAAGTGTCGAAAATCTCTTTCAGGTGTTTGAATTCCTTGCGGACTTCATCCATGTCTTCTGTGAAGGTGGCCATGCCCATCACACCGCAGATGCGCACATTCTTCATCTGTTTGAAGGCTTCCGACTCAAGCAGTTGACGCGCTTCATCCAGGTCAAGGCCGAACTTGGTCTCTTCTTGTGCAATATGGAATTGCAGCAGACAGTCGACCACACGATCATGCTTGGCAGCCTCTTTGTTGACGGCCTCCAATAGGTTGGCCGAGTCGATGCTGTGGATGAGCGTGACGAACGGGATGATATATTTGATTTTGTTGGTCTGCAAATGGCCGATAAAGTGCCATTGGATGTCTTGCGGTAGCACCTCATGCTTGTCGCGCATCTCAAGAGCATGATTCTCACCAAAGATGCGTTGCCCCGCATCGTAGGCTTCCTGCAAGTCGCTGACGGGCTTGGTCTTGCTGACGGCCACCAGAGTCACCGACTTGGGTAGCGTTGCCCTGATTATTTCCAAGTTTTCTTTGATCATGGTTACAAAGATTAAAAATCATGCAAAAATAGGAAGGTTTTGTGGTAAATACGCCAAATAAGCGCAAAAATTCTTACCTTTGCACCCAAATTTTTGAAACTATGTTTGAAGGTTTAAGCGAAAAATTAGAGCGTTCTTTCAAAGTCCTTAAAGGACAGGCTTTTATTACGGAAGTCAATATTGCCGATACGATGAAGGAGATTCGTCGCGCCCTCTTGGATGCCGACGTAAGCTATAAGATTGCCAAGGATGTTACCAATAACATCAAGGACAAGGCTCTAGGCCAACAGATCCTCACTTCGGTGAAGCCTGGTGAGATGATGGTCAAGATCGTGCATGACGAATTGGCCGAGCTGATGGGTGGTGAGGCTGTCGACATCAACCTGAAAGGCCAACCTAGCATCATCTTGATTGCAGGTCTGCAAGGTTCTGGTAAGACTACCTTCTCTGCCAAACTGGCTTCTTATCTGAAACGCAAACGCAGCAAACAGGTGCTGCTGGTCGCTGGCGACGTCTATCGTCCCGCCGCCATTGAGCAGCTGAAGGTGTTGGGCCAGCAAGTCGAAGTTGAAGTATACAGTGAAGAAGGCAACAAGAACCCTGTTGAGATTGCACAGCACGCCATCGAGCACGCCAAGGCTCAAGGTAAGAATGTAGTCATCATCGATACTGCCGGTCGTCTGGCCGTCGACGAGGAGATGATGAATGAGATTGCCAACATCAAGGAAGCTGTGAAACCGCACGAGACCCTGTTTGTGGTTGACTCAATGACGGGTCAGGATGCCGTCAACACGGCTAAGGCCTTTAACGACCGCTTGGACTTTGATGGCGTAGTGCTTACCAAGTTGGACGGCGACACCCGTGGTGGTGC
>DBXU01000044.1:28689-38048 GCA_002310075.1 Bacteroidales bacterium UBA1204
GGTATCGGCGAGAAGATGGATGCCTTGGATGTGTTTCATCCCAAGCGCATGGCCGACCGTATCCTTGGCATGGGCGACATCGTCTCTCTTGTGGAACGCGCCCAAGAGCAGTTTGACGAGGAAGAAGCACGCAAGCTTCAGAAGAAGCTGGCTAAGAACGAGTTCAACTATAACGATTTCCTTAAGCAGATCCAGCAAATCAAAAAGATGGGTAACCTGAAAGATCTTGCCAGTATGATTCCTGGTATGGACAAGGCCATGAAGGGAGAGGAAATCGACGATGACGCTTTCAAGAGCATTGAAGCCATCATTTATTCGATGACGCCAGCTGAACGCGAAGATCCAAAACTGCTTAACGGTACGCGTCGTAAGCGCATCGCTGATGGTAGCGGTACCAGCATCGTGGAAGTGAACCGCCTTGTAAAGCAGTTTGAAGAGACCTCGAAGATGATGCGTATGATGACCACTGGCGGTGGCAAGAAACTGATGCGCATGGCAGGAGCCATGAAACGTCGTTGATTGGGTATGTAGAATTCAAAATGATTAAATATATGGATAACAAGATTATAGATGGCAAAGCCATTTCCGAACAGATTAAGAAAGAAATCGCAGCCGAAGTGGCTGACATGATTGATCATGGCATTGCTGCCCCGCATTTGGCGGCTGTCATTGTAGGCGAAGATGGCGCTAGCAAAACCTATGTGGCCTCAAAGGAGAAAGCCTGCCATTCGGTAGGTATGACCTCGTCAGTGTATCGTTTGCCAGAAAGCACTACCGAAAAGGAGATGCTTGACATGGTGGAGTTCTTGAACAATGACCCCGAGATTGATGGCTACATCATCCAGTTGCCTTTGCCGAAACATATCGACGAAAACAAGGTCATCAATGCCATTAAGCCCCAAAAGGATGTGGATGGTTTCACCAGCGTCAATGCGGGCCGTATGCAATTGGGCCATCCATGCTTTGTGCCTGCCACCCCTAACGGTATTATGGAACTTATCAAACGCTCTGGGGTCGATACCGTAGGCAAGAATGTGGTTGTGTTGGGCCGATCCAATATCGTTGGTACTCCAATGGCCATCCTGATGTCGCGCAAGGGCATTGACGCTACCGTCACCATGTGCCACAGCCGTACCAAGAATTTGCCCGAAATTGCCCGTCAAGCTGATATCCTGATTGCCGCCATCGGCAAGCAGGGCTTCGTGACTGCCGACATGGTGAAGCCAGGTGCCGTTGTCATAGATGTTGGTATCCACCGTATTGAAGATGCTTCCAGCCCCAAGGGCTATAAGATTATGGGCGATGTGGATTATGAAGAAGTCTATAAGGTTGCCTCAAAGATTACACCTGTTCCTGGTGGCGTAGGCCCCATGACCATCGTCTCACTATTGCAAAACACACTGAAAGCCGCCAAGGGCGAAGTGTATCCAAAGTGATTATGAGAAGGGCGTTGTTAATAGGTTTTGTGCTGTTGTTTTCCTTGCTTGGCAAGGCCCAAGAAGGAAAATGGAGTGAATTGTCTCCTTTGCTGAAGTCGGGATTGCCTGAAGAGGTGAAAGAGACTTCGGGACTCTTTTTCCATAATGGTCGCCTTTGGACCCACAACGACAGCGGCGGGAAACCCATATTATATGCGCTTGACACCACAACCTTTGAGGTCGTTCAGAGAATTACCTTGGACAAGGTAAAAAACAAGGATTGGGAAGATGTGTGTACCGATGGAGAAAACGTTTTTGTGGGAGACTTCGGCAATAACAAAGGGAATCGTAAAGATTTGAGAATCTATATGTTTCCTCTTGCTGATATTCCACAAGGGGGTGACGCCGTTTTGGCTGTTGATTCCATTACTTTCCGGTTTGCCGACCAAACGGATTTCAGTAAGCGTAAGGTGCACGATTTCGACTGTGAATCGTTTTTTGCTTCCAACAAGAGCCTTTATCTTTTTAGCAAGGGTTGGGAGACTGGTACTACACGTTTATATCGACTCCCCAAGACAGCTGGCGATTATGATGCTGAGGTGGTCAATGGGTTTGATTCGCAAGGACTTTTGACGGGGGCTGACTACGACAGGGAAAACCATGTTTTGGTATTGGTTGGTTACGTCAAGACCATTTGGAAGCCTTTCATGTATCTCATTTTCGATTTTGATGAGAATGGTGAGAGTCTATCAAACTGTCGTTTCGAAATGCCCCATTTGGCAGGAGCTCAAACTGAAGGGGTTTGCTTCTTCGATAATGGAAGATGCTATCTTACCGCAGAGACTTCTCCCACCGTGACCTCCAGGGTGTTTGTGGTTGATTTCAGGAAATGGATAGATAAAGAACTGATAGATAGGAAAAAGTGAAAAAGATCGCCCTGATAGTTATTGCGTTGCTTTCTGTTGTCGCAATGGGTTATTCGCAGCATCCGAAAAAGGCTGTGAAAGCTTATGAAGCGGCGGAGGAGGCTTTTTTTAAGGGCGATTACAAATCAGCGTATCAACAGGTGCTTAAGGCGGTGGTGGCCGATCCCAACTATGCCGAGGCATGGCTTCTGGAAGGCGAGATCGGCATGGAAACGAAAGACTATGACATGGCCATGTTGGGATATGAGCGAGCCTTGTCGTGCGATTCGATGTGTTTTCCGCCAGCAGCCATTTCATTGGCACGTGTTTACGACAGTAAGGGCTCCTACAAGAAGGAGGCAGCCATGTTACGTTGGTACCAATCCAAGCATTTTGGCCACGCAGCCAACGACGCCACTGTGGCAGAGATGCTGGAGCTAGCTTCTTTTCGCGATTGGGCTACCAGCCATCCTGTGGATTTTGAACCCGAGAATTTGGGGAAGGTCGTCAACACAAGCGATGATGAATATGTGAATATGTTGTCTTTTGATGGCACACAACTGCTATTTACACGAAAAACCATGGCTGCCAATGGCTATCAAAAGGAATCTTTATACGTGTCTTTGTGGGACGGCGAGCGATGGGGTGAGCCGCAGATGTTGTATATTGAAGGCTTTTCTGACGACATCGATCCTGCTGCTGCTTTTATTTCGGCGGATGGGAAAAAACTATATCTGACGGGTTGCGGCTGGTTGCGTGATAGCAGCTGTGACCTATATGTCTCCGAATGGAGAGACGGCCAATGTGGAATGCCTCGCCCCTTGTCGGGCTCTATCAATACCAATAGTTGGGAGTCGCAGCCATGCATAAGCAGCGACGGAAAGGAGCTTTATTTTGTCTCAAAGCGCTCGGGGAACGCTGACATCTATTGCAGCATGCGCAATGCTGATGGAACATGGTCGGAACCTCAAAGCTTGGGCGCACCCATCAATACAAAAGGTACTGAGATGGCGCCTTTCCTGCATCCCGATGGGCGCACCTTGTATTTTTCTTCAAACAGGCATGTTGGCATGGGTGGCTTCGACCTTTTCATGAGCCGAAGGGGAGAAGACGGAAAGTGGAAGGAGCCTGTGAATCTGGGTTTTCCTATCAACACCCAAGGCGATGAGATCAATTTCTTTGTGGCTGCCGACGGCAAGACGGCTTTCATATCCTCGCAGCGTGAAGGCGGCGTGGGTAAATACGACATCTATACCTTTATACTGCCTGAAGAGATTCGACCCGATTCGGCCAATTATCTCTCAACAGTGGATGTGGTTGAACTGACGCCAGGCGACGCGGTGGTCCTGCAAAACATTCAGTTTGAATACAACAGCGCTGCTTTGACCGAAGATTCGCAGGTGGGTATTCAGATGCTAACGGATTTTCTTCATCGCAATTCAGAATTGAAGGTAGAGTTGGCTGGCCATACCGATGATATAGGCAGCGATGCCTTTAATTTGAAGCTTTCTTCGGAGCGGGCTGAAGTTGTAAAACAGGCATTGATTGATAATGGAATAGAATCCGTTCGGCTGACTTCCAAAGGTTATGGCGCTGCACGGCCCTTGGTCCCGAATGATAGTGAAGAAAACCGTTCCTTGAATCGCAGGACGGAGATGGTTGTCATCGAATGAAGATTCTGAGTCGCTGTCTTAATGCCTAAAACGGTAGCGAACTGTCAGCTCGTCGTTACTCGGTGTTGGGACGTCCCAATAGGGTTTCTCAGACGTTGATTCTGTCGATGGGTCTGTGACTGAGTCTTCCGAAGCGCCATTGTCATCTTCCTCCTCTTCCCAATGGTACACCTCTTTCTGTGGCCCTTCCTTGCGCAGGAAGACAGCCAGCAACACGCCAATGATAGCACCGCTGAGATGACCTTCCCATGAAATGTTTTGCGGTATGGCTAAAGATGGAATCATTCCCCAAATGAAACTGCCATAAAGAAACACCATGATTAAAGAGACAACGATAAGCATGCGATTGCCGCGGATGAAGCCGCTTGCAATAAGAAACAGGTTGAGCCCATAGACGAGGGCGCTCGCTCCAATGTGGGTGGAATTCGGATCGCCGATGCACCAGGTGATCAAACCACTGGCGAGGTAGATGACGAGCATCACCCTGTTGGCGAGGGTAGGGTAGCAGTAGTATAAGGCAGTACCGAGAACAAGAATGGGTACGCTATTGGAGATGAGATGCTCCCAGCTGCCGTGAAGGAAGGGGAGGGTGAGAATGCCTATAAGTCCTCTGACTGTATGCGGCCTTAAGCCATATTGTCCCAAGTCGATGCCAAAAGACGCCTCGACAATTTTCACCAACCACATCAAAGCTACGATGATAAGGGGGATGACGAGGCTGCCTAGAAATTTCTTTTTCTCTTGTTTTTCTTCCATGCAGCTTTTAGTATCAAGAATCATTCCGCGGCAAAGGTCGGAAATTTTGGCAGGACTTTTTTTTAGTTCAAAATGATAAATTTCTTCGACTGATTGCCAACCCTAAGAATGTATATGCCTGTATTAAGATGAGCAGATAGTGTAACCTCATTAAGACCTTCCTCGAAGACAAAAGTCGAATAATAATACCGCCTGCCTATGTTGTCATAGATTTGAATATCAGTTAATCCGACTTCTTTTGCTTCAACTCCGACTTGGATTCCATTATTCGTAGGCAAAATGCTTAAATAGCTTATCGTAATACCATACATATCTGAAAGATAATACCGGTGAAGCATGTCATTTATATCGTCAACTCGTTGTGACAGGAATTTGTCGATGCTACGCATCCGTTTCTTCCATACACCCATGCTTTCGGGATTTCCAAAACGGTTTATTTGGTTGGGTATTTCATTTATGATGGAATTGTATGTTTCGTCGTAGTACTCTTTTGTTGAATGGTAATTGAAAGTGGTTGACAATAGATGGTCGAAACGATGGAGGAAAGCTAGTTTGAAAGTGTCGTTTTCCATTAGTCTCCTGAATAGCAACGTAGACGTTTTACTTGCTGGATATAGATCTTCTCCATCATAGATTGCGTTGGCAAAAGCGTCAAAGTCCGACATGGATCGAGTGAGACAAGCGTCACCATCAAAAAAAATGAATCTCCATAAACTATTGTCGGCTTGCCAGCAACGCAGGTTGTTTGAAGGCCAGTCGCGGTTGGCGCTAAAGATTTGGAAGATTTCATAATCCATGAAATTGCTAATGTCGATCCGCTCCTTCACGTATTGGTAGTTATCGTCGTCGGACAGATCGTGTTGCTCTAACCATTCAAACAACTCTGTTAGGGCTTCGCCAGACCCGTATTCGCAGTTGGTGCCATTCCATGAGTTGACGATGTTAATGTCGTCAAGGTCGAAGTCATAATGGTCCTCGATATAGCGTTCATCAGGTTTCTCCTGTAAGTAGTAAATCCCCCAATATTCTCCATTGATGAACAATACCACAGGCCTTGATGAGAGGCAGTCTATGTCAAGGTTTCGTGCAAGTCGCTCACAGAAATGGTCTTGACATCCTGCACCCGTCCAAGATCCTTTAAATGATTTGATTTTCAAGTGTTTAAAACGCTCTATCACTGTGCCTTCAAAGAATTTATAATTGAATCTCTTTTTGCCGTATTCTTCGCGAGCATAGATTTTTAAACCTTTTTGAGGGTATCGTCGGGTGCTATTGCCTTGAACTCTGACGCCAGCTTGTTGGTTGATACCGTTGTTGTCAGTTTCGTAGAATTCGACATTGCAGCATCGTTCCCAATCACGTCCAGTTTGGTAGTAATTGCCGGAATAGTCGTGATTCTCTGTATTATAATGAATGCCTGGGACGAGGATGCCTTGCTCATAGTCGAATAAATCAAGCGAATCTGCACAAAGAGAAATGACCGGAAGTCCATGCGTGTCGCACCCTAATGAGGCGATAAAATAGCTGTTGGTCGCTACTTCGCCAACGCGATGCCCTTCGGCGTCAAAGGCTGCTGCTCTGATTACGATGCATTTTTGAACCGTTTTGGGGACGAACCAAAGATCCTCTGGGCTAGTTCGAATAGTGAAAATATCGGATTTGGAATAGAGGTTTTGATTTAACAGGAGGGGATTTGAATAGATGGGGTCTTCTACAGTGGGGATGTTTCCATTGGTCGTAAAATGAATGACCTTGTCGTACGACCAGCACGACAAGGTCAGTTCGAATGGTTCTTCGTAGAACCCGCCATTGGTTGAGAAAATCACCTCTTGTGAACTTGCTGTAGAATAAAACAGCAATATCAATATCGTTAAGAGGTGACGAGGATGGGTCATGGCAGGAACGGCATTTTCACCACAACGGCTTTGATGAGTTTGTTGCGTATCTTGATGTAGAGCTCCGTGTCTTTCTTGCTGAAGGCTTTCTTCACCAGAGCTGTGCCGATGTTTTTGCCGGTCGAGGGCGACGGGCTGCCAGAGCGCACCATGCCGATGACATTGCCTTCGGCGTCGCATACCTCGTAGCCGTTGCGCGGGATGCCGCGGTCGATCATCTCGAAGCCTACGATCTTCTGGCTCACGCCATTGGCTTTTTGGGCGGCGAAGATTTCGCGGTTGAGGAAGTCATTGCCGTCAACGAACTTGGTGATCCAGCCTAAGCCAGCCTCGATGGGGCTGATGGTGTCGTCGATCTCGTGGCCATAGAGGCAGAAACCTTTTTCGAGGCGTAGGGTGTCGCGGCAACCCAGACCTGCGGGCATGATGCCGAATTCCTTGCCGGCCTCAAAGACGGCATCCCAAACTTGCTTAGCGTAGGCAACGGGGATGTAAATCTCGCAGCCGCCCGAACCGGTGTAACCAGTGGTTGAGAAGATAATGTTGTCGACACCAGCGAAGTTGATGATTTGGAAGGTGTAATACTCCATATCAACCACATTGGCCTTGGTAAGCTTCTGCATGGCTTTCAGAGCGTTGGGGCCTTGCACGGCCAACTGAGCCCATTCTTCACTTTCGTTTTTGAAGTCTTCACCGAGGGTCATGCCGAACTTTTCGGCAATCTGGCTCATCCANNGCCCAGTCCTTGTCGATGTTGGCAGCATTGGGCACCATGAAATAGTGGTCGTCGGCGATGCGGTAGACGAGCATGTCGTCCACGATGCCGCCCTTTCCGTTCGGCAGGCAGGTGTATTGCACCTTACCATCGCTCAGAGCGGCGACGTCGTTGACGGTGCAATATTGCATGAACTGCTTGGCCATGGGGCCTTTGGCGCGGAACTCGCCCATGTGCGACACGTCGAAAACGCCGACGTTGTTGCGAACGTTGTTGTGTTCTTCGACAAGTCCAGTATATTGGATGGGCATGTCGTAACCGGCAAATTCAGCCATCTTGGCGCCCAAATCATGATGGATTTGGTTGTAAGGGGTTTTCTTTAATTCGATGTTTTCCATTTTTGTATGTGTTATTATGTAGTTTTGTTCTATGAGGCCGCAAAGATAAGGAAAATGTAATTATCTTGTCGTGTCGTGCAGCGATTTCTTGAAGCTGGGGCCGAAATACAGTTTTGTGTAATTAAGGTCATAGACTGTGACGACTCTTGGGGCTTCGTTGTTCACTTGACGTTTGAGTGTGCATCCGTTGGCTGGGTCAACCCAATAACGGATGACGGAGCCATCTTCTTGGTCGACGAAGAACATCCAACAATCGACATCCAACACTTTTTCCATGCCGATATAGTACTGCGAAAGATTCTCTTTATTCACCTCGTTGGCAAAAGAATTGAGTGGGAAGAAGCTTTCTCCCAAAGGTTCAAACTCCCAGTCCACATCGTCGGTCCAACCTTGTGCGTCGGGGCGATAGAACCAGTTCTTGCCGGTTTTGAGGTTCCAGAAACGGTCTGTTCCAAGACCGTCGTTGTAAGCTTCGTTGTCTCCGACTTTCACATAAGTCTCGCTGCAATTGCTGCCAGGGTTGGTGACCGTGACAAAATAATGGTTGGTGGGAGGCGTGAAGTTGTAGGTGCCCAAGAAAGCTTGGGTTTCGGGCTTCTCGATCTTCTCGAAAACAGGCGCAACATATGGATCGTTGACGATGATGTTGATCACCATGGTGGAGTCGTTGTCGTTGCAGGTGGCGATGATGCTACTGCTACCTGCCTGCTTGGCGATGATCTGGATTTTTTCTCCATAATGGAGGTGCTTGAAACTAATGACTTTAGGACCTGAGATGCTGTAACCAATCATGTTGCAGTTGTCGAAAGGCTTCCAAACGGTGGTGTCGCCTGTCGTCATGTGGATCTCTTCAGAGGTTTGGGCGAGCATTACTTGCATGGCGCCAGCCCATATGAGAAGTAACAAAGCTAGTTTTTTCATGTTAGTATGATTTATGGATTAAACAATCTGTGGTTTTGAGGCTTCAAAAATAGGAAAAAAAGAAATGTACAAGTAAAACTGTTGTTGATATGTTGTCGGGATGAGCTCCTAAAGTTCCATGTCTCGCAATTTATCATATTCTTTTTCAAATGTTTGCCTAAGTTTGTTTTCGTCTCGGATGATTTTTCTTAGTTCCTCCAATCTTGGAGCATTGTCTGACTCAGGCAGCCAAAGACGCAGATAACCCCTGTCAGAATATTTTTCCGTCATGTGTTCTTTGAAACGCTGATATTGGCCTTCCTTGTCATAATCGGGATAATGGTCCAAACCATATTGAATAGTTCGTTTTATTACAGTTTCAGGAACAATAAGGCGGTCAGCTTCTGCCACGATTTTGCCATAGATACTGCGAGGCTCATGCGTTGATGAGGCACGATGGTCCTCGGCGGCTTGGGCCATTGTTTCAATTTGTTGCTCGTCGAACCAATCATGCAATCTTTCATCTTCGCGAATGATACGTCCCGAAACGAGGTGATGCGTTTCACGTCCCTCACAGATGCCGGTGTCATGGTAGGCAGCAATGGCATAAACCATGTCTACATTAACATCATAGTGTTTTGCCAGCTCAAGGCTGCGAAGGATGACAGCGTCGATATGGTCGCGCTGATGGGCAGCATC
>DBXU01000044.1:38108-40398 GCA_002310075.1 Bacteroidales bacterium UBA1204
ATGGTTCTTTGCATAGGCGTCGGATTGTTGTGGCAAAAGTAAGAAAATTGTATTTTTTTTGGTAACTTTAAATAAAAACAATAATTTTGTAGGTTGAAATAAACTATGACTTGATATGAGTTACATTTCCTGGGACAAGAAGAAACTAGTTAATCTGGAGTTTACACTCAATCGTGAGGTATTGCGCTCCAATGCTTTGGGGGCATTCCTCGCCACCACGGTGATTGGCTGTAATACGCGAAAATACCATGGATTGCTGGTGGTGCCGCAACCGCAATTGGACAATAACAACCACGTGCTGCTTTCGAGCCTCGACGAGACCATCATCGAGAACAAGGAAGAGTTTCACCTTGGTGTACACATGTATCCCGATGGCGTCTTCGCCCCACGTGGACACAAATACCTTCGTGACTTCACTGCCGATCCCATGCCGAAGCTGACCTATCGCATCGGCAATGTGGTGCTCGACAAGGAGATGATTTTCTCTGCGACGGAGGCCCGGCTCTTTGTACGCTACACCTTACGCGAATCCGTGGTGCCAATCACGCTGCGCGTACTGCCTTTCCTGGCCTTCCGCAACGTCCACATGCTGACGCATGAGAACCATGAGGCCAGCCGCAAGGTGGACCTCGTGAAGAACGGCGCGTCGTGGCAGCTCTATAAAGACTACTCGAGACTGTTTCTGCAGTTCTCGCGTGCAGCGCAATACACCCACGTGCCACATTGGTATTACAACATGTTCTACATCCGCGAGCAGGAACGTGGCTACGATGCCGTGGAAGACCAATTTGTCCCTGGATTCTTCGAGTTGCAGATGAAACAAGGCGATACCGTAATCCTTTCGGTAAGCCTTAAAGAAGAAAGCCCGACTGCCATCAAGAGGCAATGCGAGGCCGAAGTGAAGCGCTTGTTACCACAACATAGCTATGAAGAGTGTCTCGTGAAGGCTGCCGACCAATTCATCATCCGTGATGCGAACGGCACGAAACTTTGGGCCGGATTCCCCTGGTTTGGCTCATGCAGCCGCGATACCTTCCTCTCTTTGCCGGGTATAACCCTAGCGCAAGGCGACGAGAAGACCTTTATTGCGGCTTTGGATTATCTGGTTTCGAGGATGCAAGGCCCGTTCTTCCCGCACCGTTACTATCAGAAGAGCCTCTATTTCACAGCGGTCGACTCTCCGCTGTGGTTCTTCTATGTGCTGCAGCTCTATGAGAAGATGCTCGGCAAGGACAAGAAAGACATCTGGAAAAAATACAAGAAACCGATGACGACCATCCTCGAGAGCTTCATCGCAGGCACGGACTTCAACGTGCATACCTTGGACAACGGCCTGCTCTATGCTGGTAACCGCGACTTGGCTCTCACTTGGATGAACGTCTTTGCTCAAGGCAAACCGTGGACGCCTCGTACGGGATTGGCCATCGAGGTCAATGCATTATGGTATAACGCCCTGCGTTATGGTGTTGAACTGCTGAAAGCCGCCGAGCCGAAGAGCACGCTGTTCAAGAAATGGCAGGAGTTGGCCGACAAGGTGAAGGCTTCGTTTGTCGGGACCTTCTATAATAAAGCGACCAAGGGCTTCTATGACTTTGTCAATAGCAACGAGAAGAACGAGCAAGTGCGTCCCAACATGATGCTGGCTGCAGCCTTGCCCTATAGCCCGATGAGCGACGAGATGCAGAAACGCGCCTTCGACATCGCCCATTCCGAGTTGTTGACGACGCGAGGCATTCGCTCGTTGTCGCCCAACGACGAAAACTATAAAGGCATCAGCATTGGCAGCCACAGCGAACGCGAACGTGCCTACCACAATGGTTCTGCTTTCCCGTGGCTAATCATGTTCTACGCCGACCTCTCTGTGAAATTGTTTGGGAAGACCTCGTTGCCTTATCTGGAAGATCTGTACAATGGCTTCGAGGAGGCCATCAAGGACAATGGCATTGGCACGGTGTCGGAGATTTACGACGGCAACCCGCCCTTCGAAGCAAGAGGTTGCATCTCGCAGTCGACGAGCGTGGGTGCCTTGCTCTACCTGCATTATCTGATTGAAGAACTAAATAAGAAAGGNNCCGCCCCATATTACCGGTGGCCTTGGAACGGCTTGCTTCGGCATGACCAAAGGTCTGGCCAAGAACGATGTGGACGTGCTCTTCGTGGTGCCGCGTGCCTACGGCGACGAGGATGAAACCAACGTGCGTCTGCTCAATGCCAGCGACGTGACCATCGACATAGACCACGAGAAAGACCGCAGCTATTGGGAGCGCGTGCAGTACATGGAGATTGGCTC
>DBXU01000140.1:0-910 GCA_002310075.1 Bacteroidales bacterium UBA1204
CTGATCAAGGCCGGTTGTGTGATGGTTAACGATGAGGTGATCACCACGATGGGTTATAAAGTGAAGACTGACGATAAGGTGGTTTACGGAGGCCAGACCCTCAATCGCGAGAAGCTCCGTTACATCTTGCTCAACAAGCCCAAAGGCTATATCACCACTTCTGATGATCCGTATGAGCGCGACACCGTGATGGAACTGGTGAAGAACGCCTGCACTGAGCGTATCTTCCCCGTGGGCCGTCTCGACAAGCAGACCACCGGTCTGTTGCTGTTCACCAACGATGGCGACTTGGCCAAGAAGTTGACCCACCCGAGTAGCGAAGTCCCGAAGCTTTACCATGTCATCCTCGACAAGCCTTTGACCAAGAACGACATGCTGCGTATCTCCGAAGGCATCGAGCTGGATGACGGCCCCATCGCCGCCGACAGCATCGCTTACGATCAGGACGACGACAGCAAGAAGAGTGTGGGCATACAGCTCCACTCGGGCCGCAACCGCATCGTTCGCCGTATCTTCGAACACCTCGGCTACGAAGTGACCAAGCTCGACCGCGTGATGTTCGCTGGTCTCGATAAATACAAACTCCCCCGTGGTGAGTGGCGTTTCCTCACCGACCTCGAGGTGTTGAATCTGAAGAAGATCTGAGTTTGAACGAGATTACTAAACAGTTTATCAGGGAAAACCTGAATGCCGATGTGCCGACGCTCGCCTTGAAAAAGGCGCCCGTCGGCACTGACTTTTCATTGGCCTTGAGGCAGATAGCCGCCCGTCAGCTTCTGCAAAAGAAAGTGCCGCAATGGGCCGAGAACGAGGACCTGCTCTTTCCCGCTCATCTCTCCATCGAGCAATGCTCTTCGGAAGCTAGCGCGCGTTATAAGGCTGGGCTGCTCAAGGGAGACACGTTGGCCGA
>DBXU01000140.1:985-1699 GCA_002310075.1 Bacteroidales bacterium UBA1204
GCAAAGCACAATTTCGACGTGTTGAAGGCTGACATCGAGGTGTGGAACGAAACGGCGGAAACGTATCTGCAGACCTGTGAGCCCAAAGATTGCTTTTTCATCGACCCGGCACGAAGGGACGAACATGGACGTAAGACCGTATCCATCGCCGACTGCATGCCTGATGTGGGTGCATTGCAGGACAAGCTGCTGCAAAAAGCCGAGCGGGTGATGATCAAATTGTCGCCGATGCTTGACATCAGCAAGGCCTTGGACGAACTACGCCATGTGAAAGAGGTGCATGTGGTTGCCGTCGCCAACGAATGCAAGGAGTTGGATGTCGTTTTGGAACGGGCTTTTGAAGGCGATCCCCGTTTTGTATGCGTCAATTTACAGACGCACCAGCCTGAGTTGTGTTTTACCCGGGCAGAGGAAGGCAACTGCACGACCCGACTCGCCGATGGCGTGATGAAATACCTCTACGAACCCAATCCGGCGGTGATGAAGGCGGGCTGCTTTAAGTTGTTGACCGAACGCTATGATGTCTACAAGCTGCACAAAAACAGCAATCTTTACACTTCCGAACAACACATTGCCGGTTTCCCAGGCCGTATCTTCGAAGTAGAAGCATGGGCGCCTTATAACAAGAAGGTGAAGCCATCGTTGTTACCTGACGTTGACAAAGCCAGTATTGCCGTTCGCAACTTCCCGCTAACGGTGGCTGAGTTACGAAAG
>DBXU01000140.1:1736-1941 GCA_002310075.1 Bacteroidales bacterium UBA1204
GTCTATTTGTTTGCGACCACCTTGAAAGGGGAGGAGAAGGTCATTATCCGCACAAAAAAAACCGCCTCTGACGAAGCGGTTCCTTTTGGGTTGTAAAATCAAGAGAGATTATCTTCTGTCGGGAATGCCAAACTTGGTCCACCAGGTCTGGTCATATCTCGATTTGACGGCTTTTTTCACGGTTTGGGTCTTGCTTTTCAAGGCG
>DBXU01000140.1:1997-2727 GCA_002310075.1 Bacteroidales bacterium UBA1204
GCAGAAATGGATTCCAAACGCTTGCAGTCTTCCTCCATCTTCTGCAACATGCTTTCTTCTACACCGACGTCACGACCGAGGCGCTGATTCCTCTTCACGCCAGTGATGATGAGTTTTGACTTTTCGATTTGGTCTTTAAAAATTTGGTACATAATGTGTTGCTTTTATTCCTTTGGTTGGGTTCTTGTTTTCGAAATCGAACGCAAAGATAAGAAAAATAATTCTTATGGTTTACTGAAAAAACTTGTATTTTTGCACCTCTAATTCAGTACAAAATGTACGCATTGTATAAAAAAGAAATAAGCAACTTCCTCAGTTCGCTGATGGGCATCATGGTGATCGTGGTGTTTCTGCTGATTACGGGCCTGTTTCTTTGGGTGTTCCAAAGCGATTTCAATGTATTGGATTCCGTTTATGCCAGTTTGGACGGCCTCTTTGTCCTCGCGCCTTGGGTTTTCCTCTTCCTTGTTCCTGCGGTCACGATGCGTAGCTTTGCCGAAGAGAACCGCACGGGTACCATTGAGATGTTGGTCACCAAGCCCTTGTCGGACTGGCAGATCATCTGGGCGAAGTTTTTGGCTGGTGTGACCCTGGTCCTGCTGGCCTTGATTCCCACTTTTGTGTATTTCTTCTCGGTCTATCATCTGGGCCTGCCCAAAGGCAACCTCGACAGCGGTGGCATCTGGGGTTCCTATATTGGCCTTTTCCTTCTCAGTGCGAGTTTTGTGAG
>DBXU01000140.1:2861-3114 GCA_002310075.1 Bacteroidales bacterium UBA1204
CAACTGGGCATGAACGCGCATTATGGCTCGCTGAGCCGTGGTGTCATCGACACGCGCGATGTGCTGTATTTCCTGAGTGTGATTGCACTGTTTCTCAGTGCTACGAAATTGGTTCTGTCGAGCCGCAAATGGTAAGGAGGTAGACGATGGAGAACAAACGCAAGAATTTGAAGAAGAACCAAATCGTCGCCTTCCTGGTGACGGTGGCTATAGTGATCTTGGTCAACATCATCGGTGCCTATGTCTTTACCCG
>DBXU01000140.1:3172-3417 GCA_002310075.1 Bacteroidales bacterium UBA1204
AACGACCTCGACGACTACGTCTATTTCAAGGTATATCTCGAAGGTGACTTTCCGGCTGGTTTCAAGAAACTGCGCCGAGAGACCAAAGAGATGCTCGATGAGTTCAGAGCCTATTCCAAGTTCATCGACTACGAGTTTATCAACCCCTCGGAGAGCACCGATGCCTCTGAGCGCAACGAGACCTACAAACAGCTCTATCAGGCGGGATTGAATCCTACCGACATGGTGGTCAAAAACCGCGACGG
>DBXU01000025.1:0-185 GCA_002310075.1 Bacteroidales bacterium UBA1204
GGGTTGGTGCTACCCACGAGTACGGCGCCTTCCATCAGCTCGATGGTGACGTTGGACTTCATGTGGATGCTGCCCGTCAGGTAACGTCCCACCCAGAAACGCAGGGTGCCGCCGCCTTGTTCCGCGATCCAGTCGATGGCGAATTGGATGCTGCGGGTGTTCATCGTCACGCCGTCGCTGCGGAT
>DBXU01000025.1:190-404 GCA_002310075.1 Bacteroidales bacterium UBA1204
CCAAACTTGGAGGCATTGTAGGTGGGTTTAGGGTCTTGCGCTGTGGCTTGTATGGCCATCAGTAAGGTGAGACAGAGTGTGAGGAGGTGCTTTTTCATTGTGTTTCAGGTTTGTATATTGTTACAGGTCCCAACAATCCCATGGGCTGCAAAGGTTGTTCCCGTCTGGGGTGGTTGACATATATCCATGTTGTTGGGTTCTCCTCTCGGCTGAA
>DBXU01000025.1:476-3737 GCA_002310075.1 Bacteroidales bacterium UBA1204
TCTTCCAAAATATTGGACACCAGCTGATTGTCTGTTGACAAACACCTCAGAAACACCTTCAACGAGGCCTAAATCCAGGATTGTAGTGATGGTGTGCACTAAGTCAATGGTTTTACGGTAGACGATGGTGCCACAAAAATGCTGATAGCTTTCATCGTCTTTGAGGTCAAACAAGGTGTCAAAATGGGTGTTGAGTGTGTCGTGCAACAGACTGTGACACAGTTGAACATCCCAATCGTTTGAAAGGTTTTTGTATGACATCCCTTTTGTCAAGGCATAGAGCGGTTGCCAGGGTTGGAGGTTGTTGTTTTTCTGTTTTGAAAAGACGACTAGGCAAGACTCCACAGGACCAAGGTTGAAGGTGTAGATGCCGTCTTCCTCTAACGGCAAGGCATAGCGTTTCCCGGTTTGCATATCCCAAATCTGGGCTTGTCTCTTGTGGGTCAATGCTTTGCTGAAAGTGATTTTGGTTTGGTGAGCATGATAACGATGGCTATTGCTCAACAGAATCATCTCGCTACCATCATCGGTGGTGTAACGGTTTTGCATCACATAAAGGTCTGGGCTCTCAATGTCGAGATAATGTGGCAGGCTCTCAGCATGCATCAGGCTGTCGTACCATGGGATGAAGCCTTCTTTCGGTGGCTCAACGAAGACAAAATGCTCGGAGTGTTGCATCACTTTCTCCATGGTCGTCTTCACGAGAGAGTCATTAACGGCATGGTTGGGACACAGACCTAAGGATTGATATGGTATCGTGTCGATGCAGACAATCTTGCCTCCCGATTCCACAAACTCCAGCAACCGCTGTGCAGTCTCGGGGTGAAGGCTTTCCACATCAATAAGCATCAAAGTATTGTAATTTCTTTGGTTGAAACAAAGGTTGCCTCGCTTGATCTCGGATTGGTTGATGATGTTCTCGCTCACATAATCCACGCCGCCACCGCATTTGTTGATGGCCTCCCAAAGCATGGTCTTGTAGGGCGCCCGAGTGGTGTTGGGGAAGGGTTCGTTCTGCATCCCGATAGTGCTCCACATGTCGTTTTCAGGGTTGAGGATGGCGATGTCGGCATAATATGTGCCATGCTGCAAAACATAGGAGAGTCGAGCCTTGTATTCGTTGTAGTACTTGAAATACGGCCACCAGTTGTTGTTCTCGCTGTAGTAGGCGCCATAGCGTACCCAGCCGGGGAACTTGGCTTCAAGATTAGGCGAATAGTTGAAGCCATGGAACACGCTGTGGGTCACGCCCGACATAGCGCTTTGGTCACCACCGATCTTCAGCTGTTCAAGTGTCATGTTGAAGACGGTGTAGGTGTTGGTCATCTCCTCGCAGCTGACGGTGCGGTTGTCGGCGAGATGAGCGGCTGATGACACGAACTTGTTAACCATGGTATAGGCACGACCACGGCGGTAGTCGGTCTCCGACATCTCCTCACCCGGCTTGTGACGCAGCCAGTTGGTGGTCCACGACTCGCCCTCGGGTATGTCGTAGCCCATGGCATTCTCCAAGGGATAGAAGCCGCGACCGTAGGCTTGGGCACGGGCTTTTACCCCAAGGTGGTGGCACCATTCGAGGTAGGTGTTGGTAAAGCGTTCTTGCATCAGCTGTGCCTTTAAGTCCTCAAAGTCATAGCGGGCGCGTTGTATTTCCTTTTGAAAAGCGTCAGTCACAGGAACAACAGGGTCATAGTTAAGCGCACTGCCCATCGAACCGATCTTGAACAGAACGAAAGGCAACCATTCGGTGATGTCATAGCCGTAACGATTTTGGAACTCCTTGGCCATATCGTTGGTCCAGTTGGCGCCTTCGAGCTCCATACTGTCGGTGAAGAGGGCGCGGATCTTGCCCTTCAGCGGCCCGATTTGGGTTTCTATCTTGTCCGACATGTTGTAAAGATATCGATTGACCGCCTCGGTGTTGAAATGGTCAAGCACGGGACCGGCCGCCCCAGGCGCACCGTTGATGACCTCAAGGAAACCATTGATTTTCACCAAGGCGGCTAAGGTATATTCTCCTTCGGGGACTTCAATGGTGAAGATACTATCAGCTTGCCACACATCAAAGCCTTCATCAACTTTAGAAGTGGGATTCGGATACAGCCTCAGCAACAACAGTTCCTTGGTATTGCCCTTGTATGGTGAGCTTACCTTGGGCATTGCTTTTTCGCAAAGGCTGTCTCGTATAAGGGTCAAAGTGGTTGGCCCCGTCACCGTTTCTGCATAGTTGACCACAATCTGCGCCCGTTCGTCTTCTTTGAGAAACTCGGCGCCGAAAGGCCAACCCGAGCCTACGAGGAGGTCGCAGGTCATGCCCAAAGAGTCGGCTTCGTCGAAGCAGACCTTAAGCATATCGATCCATTCGGGACTGAGCCACTGAAGCGAAGGCTTCCCAAGACTGTCGCAATAGGTAGGGAAGGCGATGGGGTTGATCTCCACCCCACCGATGCCGGCATCTTTGAGGAGTCGCAATTCGCGAACCAATTCTTCGGCTTCCACCTTGTCGCCATTCCACCACCAGCGCACAAAGGGATGGTATTCCGAAGCGGGCTGCTGAAACCCTTGATACAGTTGCTCCGTCGTGAACGTGTTGTGTTTTGTCCCGCATTGGCAAAGGACCAACCCGACGAAAAAGAGCAATATAATTTGTAACAAGTGTTTCATGAAAACATGGTTATGATATTATGTATCAGGATAATAGGTCTTGATTTGGACGGTCTCTCCAACCATCTTGCGCATCTCCCATCTGTCTTTGACCAGCCCTGCTGCTTTGGCCTGCACCATGAGATTACCGATGACGGTAGCTTCGGTCGGGCCCGCTACTACGGGCATTCCAATAGCTTCAGCTATCCTTTGGTTGAGCTGGTCATTGCTTGAGCCGTCACCGATGACATGGAGTTTTTCGATCTTGAACGGTGCGAATTCCTGAAGCCTATCCAGCACCTCTTTAAGTTGTTCCACATCCGCTTCTTTAATGTGTTTTTGGAAGCACGTAGTGCCTTCGATGCCACTTTCGCTGGAGAAGTTGAGCCGTGCCGACCGCTCGTTGATGATAGGCTCGTTCGTCTCTATGCCCATAAGGCTTTGTGTGCCGCTGATAAGGTAGGCGAAATGCTCGTTTTCAGCAGGTATAGCAACAACGGCTGAGGCGGTGTCATGACCCGCTACGGCGACCACAGGAACCTCACCCAAGCCGGACTCTTTGGCGATATTGAAACGCAACTTGCCTATGACGTCTCCTGGCTGTACCCTGTCGGGGAT
>DBXU01000155.1:0-1420 GCA_002310075.1 Bacteroidales bacterium UBA1204
TGGAAGTTCATGAAAGCCTCCATTTGCGCCTTCTGCTTGTTGTAGGCCTGCTGACGGGCAAGGGCAGCTTTCTTGGCTTCCTTTTCATCCACTTGGGTCTTTTTCTTTGCCGCGTTCTCGGCTTCCTTGGCTTCGGCTTCCCTTGCGGCCTTGTTGTTTTCGAAATCCTTTTTGATGATGGATTGCCTGTCCTTGTAATATTTCTCGGTGATTTCGGCCTGTTTTTGGTGTACCTCGTTCCAACTCAAAGACATGTCGTCTTCAACCGCTTTCATCTCGCGGTTATAAACGTTCTGAAGTTGGGTAAGCTCCTGTCCCAATGTTAGATTCACAGTGTTTGCAATGTCGTTGGCAGCGGCCTCAAACACAGCTCGTTCGCCTTCCAATTCGGTCTTCACCCCCTTCGCATCAGCCCATTTGCCCAGCAATGGAGTGAAAAGCAACGAAGCCCATCCCCGTCTTCTCGTCTTCTTTCCAGCCTGTTCTATCTTCTCATCATAGGCGGCAAGTTGTTCCTCCACATACTTGCCGAACTCCTCTGGGTCGAGCATCTTCTTGTATTGCTCGGTCAGGTTGTCTTGGATAAGCCCTGCACCCGCCTCGCTTACCGCGCTCTGAGGATCGATAAGAGCCTTAAGGGCGTTGATGCCGTCGGTGATGTCGCGAAACACCTTTGCGAACGTTCCTGTGCTGCCTCGGAAACTCAACACTAAGCCTTCCCAAGCCGATTTCATTCCGTCGATGGCACCTTCAACGGTGGCGGCTCGTTGGTCGGCGATTTTTTGCAGCTCGCCGTCCACTTTCTCCAAGGCATCACGCAGTTCAAGAGCGTTCTCGGCACCGTCGAGGAAGGTGTTGAAGGCGGCCACGCTTCGTTTGTCGGTCAGTTCGAGAGTGTCGTTCAGGTCAACGCCTTGTTCGCGGAGTTGAATCATGGCCTTCATGATGTCGCCAAACGAATTGACGGTGCCGCCCAAGGCCTTGGCCAGCTTGCCATTGGTGTCGCTCAAATTGAGCAAGATGTTTCTCGTGGCCGTGGCCGCGCTGCTGGCATCGAAGCCCGCGTTGGCCAACGTGCCCAGCAAGGCAATGGTGTCTTTCAGGCTCAATCCATAGGTCTTGGCCACGGGCGCAATGGTGCTGAACGAGTTTTGCAGGTAGGTGAACGAAAGGGCGCTCTTGTTGCATGCCACCGCCATCGTGCCCAAGGCATCCTCGGTTTGGTCGGCGCGAAGGTCAAACGAGCGCAAGGCCACGCCCGCCAATGCCGCCGCGCTGGCAAGGTCGGTGCCCACGCTTCCAGCAAAATTGAGCACGGATTTCTGCATGGCCACGATTTGGTCGGTGGTGAAGCCCAGTTTGGCCAACTCGGTCTGAAGCTCCGTGACCTGCGTGGCTGTGTAGCGCGACGAGCTGCCCA
>DBXU01000155.1:1601-15133 GCA_002310075.1 Bacteroidales bacterium UBA1204
AGCCCCTTGAAGCTAGTCGTCAATTGGTTGATTCTTGTGTTGACTTCCTTCAGCTGCTTGGTCTTGTCGATGAATTTTTGAGTATCGGGCGGGAGTTGGCGGATTTCAAACTTCAACTGTTTCGCCACGGCCTGCAACTCGGCCAACGAACTGCCATTGATGTTTTTCAGCACCTCGGCATATTTCTTGGTGGCCAATTCAGTGACATTGATTTCCTTGTTGAGCCTGTTTAAGGTTCTTTGGTTTTCCTTGCCTTTCTTGATGATGTCTTCGAGGTGCTTCATTTGCTGCACATAGCTCCTTCCTTCCACCTTCTGATATTCGCCGATGGAAGTGTTTCTCAGCTTGTCAAGTTCCTTCTGCGCCTCAATTCCTGCCTTGACTGCGTCGTTGCATTGGTCTTGCTGCTTGCGAAGTGCCGCAAGGGCGTTTTCCGCTGCCTTGCCGTTCATCGTGATTAGCACTTCGGCTTCTGCTGTGTTCTTTGCCATAAAAAAATAAGGTTTGACGCAATATTAAGCGCCAAACCTTATCATGTAGTGACAAAAAAACGACGTCTCTCTAATCGAACCTGTCGTTAGGGCCTCGGAATGTCTTCACTGAGCCGTCGTCCATCCACGAGCGGTATCCTGGGTTCTTGCGTTCCTTGTGCATCTCCCTCGCGGTTATGATGGCGAACACTATCACTATGAAGATCCAATACATCGTTTTTCCTCCTTTCTTGCCGCAAATATACGACAAATTCCGTTCCTGTCAACAGGTTGCAATGTTGCAACCCATCAAATCCCGTATCCAAGCCCTTGCTTTCGACAAAGAAAGACGCTCGTTGGTCGCAACCCATTCAAGCATGGTATAGAGGCGGTTTGACGAATGGTCGTACAAGTACCATCTTCCTCTCTTTTTGAAGAAACTGTAGGCGTTTGTCGTTCCGTTCACGTCTATATTCAGCAAGAAGAGGTGCTTGTCTGGAGCGGGATTGAAGTCGGGGAAATAGTGCTTGAACACATCGGCACCGCCATTGGAGATGCGGTAACACTCTTCCTTTTCCTCTTCCTGTTCCTCGACAAGAAGACTTTGAATCACTTCATTGAGTTCTGTTCCGAGTTGAGCCGCAGGGCCTTCAAGTTCTTTCAGGCCTGCCGCAATCTCGCACATCCTGGTTATCACTTCAATTCGTCTCATCATTTCACACCTCCTTTCTTTATCGATTCTTCCATTTGCCTGAAATGTTCGTCTATCAAGTCCTTGAAGTCGTTCTCGAGGTCGGCAAGCATTCGCCACGTCTCGACAAACACGGTGTTGAAGCCGTCCAATTTATCTTTCTCCTCTTTGGAAAGCGTGTAGCCCGTGATTCGCATCTCCATGCAGTCGAAAGCGCATTTCTTCAGTTCATCGATGGTGCTGTGTATGGTCGTGTCGTTCGCGTCGGCACCAAGGAAAAGCAAGTCCATCAGGCATTTCGAATCGGTCAATAACTTACTCATTCCTCACCTCCTTTCGTCACCTTGAGGCCGGTGCCGTTGATGAGGCGGGCGGCCTTCACTTCGCTGCGGATGTTCTTCAGGTCGCTGAGCAGGTTGGCCAACAGGCGGCAACTCTTGTTGAGGGCGGTATATTCCATTGAAGACTCTCTGACACCGCATGGCGCAAAGTCGTCTTCAATCAACACCAGTTCGCTTATCCTGTCTTTCAGTGAGTTGATGTAGCCGGTGAGGGCGTTGTCGTCCTCGTTCACTCCCACCTCCGTCCAGCGGGCAAGGGTCGGGATGTCGCTAATCTTCAGTGTGCTCATTGTGCGCCTCCTTCCTTGAATTGTTTCCTGTAGTGCTTCGCGCTGAAGTCGATGGCGTTGATGATGCTGATGCGCAGGCGGCGCAGGGCGCAGTTCTGGTGGTGGCCGCAGCCGCAGCACTGGTCAAAATCGAGGAAACAAGGCTCCACGTCAAGACTTGCGCCGTTTTCGCCTTCCAGTTCGCTGACAAAGGCGTTGGCGAAGAAGCAGGCGTTAAACTTGGCGATGTCGCCCTGCGGATGGCGGTATTGGTCGCGCTTCCATCTTCGCTCGAAAGCCTTCCTTTTCTCCGAGTCGATGATGCGTGTTTTCATTTCCCGCCTCCTTTCTTCACTATGGTGGTTTCCCATTTCACGCCGATGCGGGCGAGGGTGCTTGAGGTTCGGTTCTGCCAGGTGTGCAGGCTGCAAGTGGGGAATTGCTCCCAGTCGGGGATGTAGAGGCCCATCAGGTCGCAGTGGCGGTGGTTGCCGCTGCCGGTCTTGATGATGGTCATCAGGCCGCAGTTGTCGCAGGTGGGCTCGCCTTGGTGCTTGCCTTGGGTGACTTTCACCTTCTTGCGCATGGCGCGTGTCATTGTGTCGCTCATGCCGCCCTCCTTTCTCCGGTGGCTGGTTGCGCCGTGGTGCTGGTGTTGGTCTTGATTTCTTCCATGTAGCCACCGAGGTAGGCTCCAGCGGCCAGCATTGCGGTGCCGATGGCGGCCATAATGAGGCTGTCGCCCATGGTGACGGCCACCATCACGCCGATGACGGCCACGATGCCCCATGCGGGCTTCGTCTTCGCGGCCTTTGCCGCATTTTCACTTGAATTTTTCATTTCTTTGAAGATTTGACATTAAACGAAAGACCCGGTACGAGCTGTCAGGTTCTTCAAAGCAAAACCCCCGGGCATTACTGCTGCCGGACTCGCCGAGTCTTCAATAACTCTTTTATTTCAGTAAGGTGTGGGTACAAAAAAAGCCGACTTTCAGGGTCAGCGGCATCGTACCGCTTTGAAGATTTGACGCTGCAAATATAGGGCTTTTTTGGAAAAGTCAAGGGAAAAGGCGAAAAAAAATGCAATGGCGGCCTGAAAAATACTACCCGCAGGTGTGGAGATTTTTCAAGAGGCCGCTCCGTATTACCGTTGCATTGCAGAGGTAAGCGCAACTATCTTTGCAGCAAAAAGTGGCACGTGAGAGTTATAGGGGGAACACCAAAGCAAACGTGCTGGAACCGCGAACTCCGATGGAAAAGCTCGCGAAGCGTGAACTAAAACAGGAAAACCCGGCAAGCTACCTGATAAGGTTGCTTGTCGGGGTTTACTTCTTCTTTGGCCTGTACGCCGTCAATCTCTTGGCACAAGTGTTTGACGGCGGCGTCAGGCTGGTCGTTGTGTCGGTACGACTCTACGACCAGACTGACGGGCTTTCAAAGTGGAAAATACTATGGCCGTGTGCAGCCATCACCGAAAGGAAGTCGGTGTGGATCCACACGGCCACAGTTTTTGGAGCGTGCGTCATGCGGTAGAAGCGAGTATGAGACGCAGCCGCTTGCAAGTCGAATATGTATGAGCGGATGGCGCGGTCGAGTTTAGGCGAGAGACGCCCTCATTCTTCTAATCTTCCAAACATACTGTCATAATCCACATCATCCTTTTCTTTCCATCCCTCTACAATACACTGCTGAATCCATCCTATGCAGCCAAGATAGAAGTCTGCAAATGTATTTAGGTCTTGAAAATCGTAGTAGATGGGATTGCCTTTCTCGTCCTCACCAAGTTTGTACCTGGCGGGAAGGCTGGCACCGTTTGTTTGGAACGCCAAATCATAGGCCGCTTTGAAATTGAATTGGTTCTCACTCGACAACCAAACCGGATTATCTTTCCATACGAAGCCGGACAAAATCTTTTTGTCGGTTATTCCGTTGATAAGTGCTTCGACATCGGTCTTTGCCTCCAATCGGGTTGGTAGGTGGTCGTAGTCCTTGCGCCACACGAATACGGCATTCTCGTTTCCTTCATCCACGCCCTTGCCATAAAACAGGGTGTAGTGGTTTTTCGCTATTCGGATAATCTTGCCGCTTTCGGCCTCCGAATCATAATACTTGTGGAAGTCGTCTCTCATTATGTAAACTTGTATTTGGTTTTGCCACCGGCATATATCTCGCTTCGTATGACCGTTTCAAACGGGAACGCATCGGGCATCTTGGAGAGGCTTTCCAAAATGGACTTCATTTCCTCCGAGTTCGTGAAGAATTTCCCGAATTCTCCTGTAGCTTTGTCACGGAAGGATATTAGATAGCGTTCATCGCCGTGGGCGGTCTTTACATTTCGCTCGAAGTCGTGGACTTCGATTTCTTTGTTGACGATGGCACCGAGCCGGACTATTTCACCGGTAAACCTCTTCTTGCCATCCAATGGGGTGTATGATACACCAAGTTCCGAAAATTTCCTCATCTCTTTTTTAGTTAATAGTTGTTTCATCAAATGTAGGCAGTCGGCATGTTTGGCAATTCCATAGAACGAGGCCACAAGTTCCTGCCTCCGCTTGCGGCTTTTAACCTTGTGCAGCTTGCGGGCAAAGCTCTGTTTGACACGCTTACGCATCAGGACATGTGTCGGTCGTGTCACATAACCAAGGAAATCAATTCCTTCAGTGATTGGGAAAACCCTGTCGTTTGGTTTCACTGTTTGGCCGATGCTCTCTACCAATCTATGCACAATGCCCTGGTATTCCCAAAGCATCAATTTCATTCCGCTAAGGATTAAGCCATCATCACAGAACCGATAGTAGTGTTTCACTTGGTAACGGTCTTTCAGAAAGTGGTCAAGGTAGGTGGAAAGAAGTATATTTCCAAAACCTTGCGAAGACCTCAGGCCCATGGAGAGGCCAATGCCGTCATCATAGTACTCGTCAAAGGTGCTGTTGTCGAAGGCCGTCAGGAACTGGTCGAAGATGGCCAGTAGTTTCTTATCCTTGAACACGCGATTAAGGGCATAACGCACAAAGTCATGGTGAACCGTGTCGTAGAACTTGCGGATGTCAAACTTGTATGCGTACTTGGTTCCGTGTGGGTCTTCCTTGATGTCTCTCTGCATGTAGGATTTCAGGTCATGCAGTCCGCGGTCTTTGATGCTGCTTGCCGTTGTTCGGATGTAGCGTTTGCGAAGATGACGGTCAACGGGAATCATGATTGCCGCCACCTTGATTCGCGCTCTCATAGTGAAGATCTGCAGTCGTCTTTCCTTTCCGGCTTCGACGATTACAGTCTCATGGCTTTTGCCAAGATCGATGTGGCCGCTACTGATTTCAGCGGCCACGCCGCTCAGGAACGATTCACGGTTTGCAACAAGCCATCTGCCTTCACGGGATTGTTTGCGTTTCGTTCCGCGAACCACCGTGTCGAAGGCTTCTTCCAGATTACTCATCTGTACGGCTTCTTCTATGACATAGCCAATCCGTTTCATCGTTCCTGTTCCTTCAATGTCCCAAGCCCAAGGTGTTCGAGAATCAACCTACCAACCTCTGCTTGAATCCGTGGCTTCAGGTGTGCCACGCGTGATTTTCCAGCTTTCCGGCATCATGCCGCTGTTGCTGAGGCTCAGGCTCCTCGCCCTCTGCTATTCTCCATCGCGTGGAGATATGCCGTAGAAGCGATTCGTTCTTGGGCTGATGCCCAACCCTTTTATTGTTTGCAAGCCGCGACCCGTAATTCGTATTCGCATTCGATGATGCGTTGTTCGCGTTCGCATAGGCGACGCCGCCATTGGCGTTACCGTTGTTGTTCGACCGACCGAGCACACGACCGTAAGAGCCTTCCGCCTTTTCGCCGCAAAAGTACGGATTTTTCACCCACCGCGCTTTGCGCTTTTCGCTTTTTCGCTTTTTCAACTTTGCTCGACTGCTACCTTTTTGATTCGACCCCTGAAGGCAAGCCGCGACCCGTAACCCGCATACGCACTCGATGACGCGTAGCTCGCGCTCGCACAGGCGACGCCGCCATTGGCGTTACCGTTGCTGTGCGACCGACCGAGCACACGATTGGATGTGGTTGTGTAATAATACCAGTCGGCATATCTTGAAGTTGAAGTGCCATGCACAACAATTGGAACCAGGTCACAGAATCTGCCATGCCTCACGCGCTTGATGTAGCCGCCAGTTGGCGACGTGTTTTCCATCTGTCCCTTTACATAGCGTTCCGTGCCGGAATCAGGGTCGTATATCCACCATCTGCCGTTGGATGATCCCGTGGCCACCATATGGTTCTTGTAGAATTGGATGTAGCTTGTGATGTTCACGCCTACATTGTCGCACCATTCATACACACAGCCAAACCAGTTTTCAAGGCCAAGGCACTTGTTTGTACGGCTTGTGTAGGTGGCAAACTCAAGCGCCGATGTGCTGCGGTTGCCTATGGAATCCCATGTGCCGGTTGTGGTGAGGTAGCGGCCATCGCCACACGCTGCCTGTGAATTGAGCGTACCAGTCAGGCAATAGAATAGGATGGCCACAAACTTCGACATCTCATAGTCAACGAGCTGGTAGCCCTCGCCGCGTCTGCGGGAAAGGTTCTGCAAGTCTTTCATCGAATACTTCAGGTTGGACGGCACTGATGCGTTGGTCGGGTCACCGTTTGAGTCGTAGGTCCAATCCGGGGAAGTGGATCCGTCCGCGCTTACCGTGCCTCTCCTGACGGTCTTTCCCGTCAAGGAACGGAGTCGGTTGTTGTCGTCAAGGCTCGCTTGGTACAATCCGACCAGGCACTCTTTGTGTTCCACCCAATCCGGCTCAATCGCTTCGACCTCGGCACTGTCAACGGCCACAACCAGGCTTCGTGGGTCGCTTGTGTTCGTGGCTCTCGTTGTGAACAGGAAATGTTTCGCTCCTTCAGGAACAGGCATGTATAGGTAATCACATTCGGTTACTTGGAAATCGAAATCGTTGTCGTTGATGGCCATGTTGTATTTCGATATGACCACACCATCGGCATCCGCGAAGCACACACCGTAGGTGACATCGTTGATGCCTGGCCATCTGACCTGTTTCATGCCCTCCACATCAATCTTATAGACATTGTACATGGCCGCGTCGTCCGATGTGTCAATGACTCCTTCGGTCTCAATGGTGCTCTCTCCCACTTCAATGTTGTTCACATTGACACCAGCCGAAAGCTGCACCCGCATTTGGGCTTCTTCCTCCGCATCGGACAGGTTTCTCCTGACACAGCGGCTTGCACTCGATTGTGGCCCGTTATCGATACTGCTCCAAATGATGTACTTCTTTTGATGGATGAAGTCGTTCACGCCCTTGTACCAGCAATGAGGCAATAGCATCATGGCATCATTGCCGGTGTTCAGGTTGTCAAGATAGTTGTAGTCTTCGCCATTGGCGAGTTTCTTGTAGTCGGCATCGCTGAGTTCAACCCCTTCCCATTCGCCGTTTGCGTTTCTCCTTCCCCACATCGGCTTCATCTTTTCGCGTACAAGTACCGCGTGTCCGCTGGGCACATAGCCGTCTCCAGTCGTGTCGTTGGCCATGGAGCCGTTTTCCATGTTCTTGACACAAGCGGATGTCAGTACACCATCGTATGCCAGCGTGTCGTTTATCTCATAGACGGAATATTGGCACTCGGTGATGTCAAGATAGATAAACGCCGCCCTCAGTTCGGCAAGTTTCGCAGCGGTCACCACTTTCGACAGTGTGACACTTCCGACCAATGCAGGGTTGGCAATCGTGTTTCCGTTGGCATCGTAACCGCCCATCGAGGCGAGGTCTTCAAGCCAATCGGGGTCGATAAGTCCTGTAATCCCTTCCACCCTGACATTCGCCACATTGGGGCAGCTGCTTAGAAGTGACTGCCAGTCCAGGTGTGGGCAGGCCGCAAAGTTGAATCCCGTGATGTTGTCCGTGCCTTGCAGGGTAAGGCCTCCATTGGTAAGTTCGGGCAGGTAGCGCAGCTTCAGCAGTGTGAGCGTGGACGGCAAAGTCAGTACCGTCACGGGCGCACCTTCAGGAAGGTTGATTGTCGAAAGCAGGGTTCCGCCAGCAAGCAATGTCCCGAGTCGGCTCTGTTTCGACACATCGAAAACGCCAGCCGTCCCGGTGTGGATTGAGGTTTGCCCTGTGATGTCTATGTACTGCAATTTTGAGATGTCGCCAAGGAGCAAAGGGGCGTTGGCCGCTCCGTTGGTGGCAGGCATCACCAGCTTCGTCAGCATTGTACACAAGGCAAGATTGACCGTGCCGTTCAGTTGGCTACCCATGTTGGTGAAGTCGATTTCCTTGATGCAGCTTGCACCGCCAAGCATCAGCGGGTCGTTAGTGGCCAGCGTCTGACTGAATACCAAATCAAGCGTTTCGTTGGCATTGACCTGGGTAGGTCCTTGCAGCCAAAGGCCGTTCAGCTTGTAGCCGAAGAAATAGAGGTCTCCGCTTCGCAAAGTCAACGATGACGGTGTGTCGCTTGCATTTCGGACTACCGTAAAGGTAATCACATCTCCGTTGTATTGGCCTACAGCATAGCGTGCATCAAGCAGCCTTGACCGGTCTTTCAGGAAAGAGGTGATGTGCGCCTTGCGGCTGCCTGTCAGCGTGTAGACATAGTTCATCTTCTCGATGGTGTCAACATACTTCAGCTTTCCCGATTTGTTGTATTGGCGCTCGCTCCAGTTGCCGATCATGTTTCCGATGAACTCATTGAGCATGGCTTGTGTCGTCAGTTGGTTGCGAAGGGTGGCGGCACAAGCCTTGATTTCATCTTCAAAGTTGGCCAGCACAAGACACCACAGCCATGAGCTGTGACCCTCGAAGGCATACTTAGAGCGTTCAGTATCGTAACTGTCGCGGGTGATGTTGTAGAGATAGACGATGAACGCGTCATTTCGGATGGCTTCCCAAGTGTCGCCGTCATAGAATGTCGAATACCAAATCAGCCTGTTCCAGCAACGCCAGATGATGTTTTTTGCCAACTGGTCCTTGCCTGCAAGATAGTCAATGATGAGGTAGTAGGTAAGCAGGTGGTCTCTGTCAAAGTATTGGCTCAACTCGTTCTTGAACTTCGGGCATACCCACTTTGCTTTTCCCGGCCAGCCCGAAGACGTGCCGTAGTCTGGGTTTTCCAAGGTCATGGTACCGGCCAGCACACCCGCCGTTTGGCACATACAGTCGTAAATCCATCCGAGCCACCGCTTGAGGTCTTCTTTGGCACCGTTCCATGCTTCATAGTCACCTATGCCGATGGTCGCCCATTTGGCATCCTCTGGGTGGTTGAACTCAAAGCCATCGTCAAACGCTTCCGCAAGTTGTGCGTCAAGTGCCGCGCTGTTGGCACTTCCTGCGGGATGGAACAGTGTCATCGGCGAATTGTTGTCAAGGGCTTCCAAGGCGATTGAATAGGGATTGAGTACGGGGTCACCGCTGAAACCCGTCACGCCTTCCATGCCGAAGATCTTCCCCGACTTCGACTTTTCATTGTTCAAAACGAATTGGCCGCAATAGGTCAATGTGCCGTTTTCGCTTGTACCCGCGAAGATGTCACATGGCAAGCCATCGACGGCCTGACGGACACGGCTGTCGTATTCCTGTGGCGGCGTCAGCAGTCCGAGGGCACGCATGGTGTAGTCGAACAAGTGGGCGCCGCCCGTGTTGCCCGCCAACGATGAATCAACGAAGTCTGTCTTTGCGCAAAGCACCGCTTGTGCAATGGAGTTGGCTGGGCCGCGCATGGGATAGCCTTTGGCCGTGTCGGTGACATCGACACCTCCTATCACCAACGACCTTGTCCCGTCTTGGGCAGTGGTCAGATAGATACGGAGATTCTTGTAAGGATACTTTACGGACGATGTTCCCTGGATCCTCATCCTGACATTACGGGCCTCAAAGCCTTCACCGATGGGATTGCCTTCCTCATCCAAGGGAGGCTCCCATCTGACAAGGTCGGCTTTGAAGTTCTGTTTCTTGTCCACACAGTTGAACAAATCGGTCAATCCCATCCCGCTGTCTCCGCTGCGTATCACCGTTAGCGTCCCTTTGCGTTTGGCAATGAGGGTGTCGTGGTTGATGACAATGTTTCCATCGTCATCGACCGTGTTGTTGGCATCGCCCACGGCGTTCCTGTCAAACATGGCCTTGATTTCGGCAGCCGAATGTTGGTTGATTGTGGTGTTGAGTAGCACTTCGTCTGAAATCAACGGGAAACGGTAGTAGTACAGTCCCCTTATCCTGACATCGGCTTTATCGCTGTCAACAAGGATGGATTGCGGTACGATCTGCCTCAGCGCACCGGAATAGCGGTTGGCGCGGCTCAATTCACCGTTGATGTATAGGAAGGCGAGTCCGTAGCCTCCACTTGATGGATAGGCTATGAAGAACAAATCCATCCATTCATCGATGGCGATGTTCATTTCGGTGCCAAAGGGTCTTGTGATGATAAGAGGCACCTTGTGTTCCTCGTCCACGATGTTGCCCTCGTAGTCTATGTAGTTGCCGTTTTCATCCACGAGGTCTTCGGCTGTGGTAATGCGTTCTGTGCCGCCAAACAGCAGTGCAGCCTTTTCCGTGGTCACCTGTATTCCCATCGGATAGCCTTCGCCCTCGTTGTCGTAGAGGCATCTCACCACCGTCGCCCCGCGTTCCATTACCTGGCTGACCTTGACTTTCATCCCAAAGGCGAATCCGGCAAGTTGGATGCTGTAGTCGCCGTCAATGACGAAAGGCTTGATGTCGAACTTGGCTGTCGCTCCGTTGGTCAGTAGCAAGGAGGTCACGCCTTCCGAATCGGTGTTCCATCCGTTGGTGTTCCAGTTCACGCCCTCGAAGGTGGTAATGCCGCCCCAATCGTCGGGATGGGCTTCGTTGTTGGAACGCCCGTTGGCCGTCAGTTTCAACAAGTAGCCAGGCACATCTTGGTTAGGTATTCCCGAAACCTCTTGGACACTGACGGAAAAGCCCATGACGGCAGTGCCGACCGCAATTGACATGGTATGGCTTCCCGAAGTGTCAAAACGCTGGGAAAGGCTTTGCAATGATCTGTCCACGGACAGCACCTGTGCCGGTGTCTCTGCGCCGTCAACATAGACGCGCACCTCCGACATCAGCGTTGCAGACTGCCACGCCGCGAATTTGATGGTGACACTTCCGAATTGTTCAACGGTCAACGGCAATGCGTAAGTGCCATAGTTTTGCGCCATGTCCTCTATCTCCTCGATGTCGGCCACCGAAACTGCAAGGCGCAAACCCAAGTAGTCCTCGGTGCCGCTCGCTTTCAGGAAATCCACAATCACGGCATCACTCAAAAGGCCGTTGTTTTCGGCAATCATCTGGACATTGTGCCTACCGGCAACAAGTTCCGAAGATTGCAAGGTCACGAAGTTCCTGCCTGTGCCGCTGATGGTGCTTGTGATAGGCTCGCCACCATCAATGAAGACCCTTAATGTCGTTCCGTTCGGGACGGTGTATGAATAGGGGATTGAAATGGTCTGCCCGTCTGTGATGCCGTTGCTGATGGCCAGTTGGCTTGCAGGGCTGAAGTTGGTGGAAAGGCGCATTTCCACGATGGTGACGACCTCGCCGCCTCTGGCTTCGGCAAGTTCGCCATCGATGATGACCGTGGCCACCACTGTGATGGTGACTAATCCCGTCACATTCGGATTGGCAAACCTCACATTGTAAGGCTGGTGTTCCACCACTCCGCCGTTGATGGTGTCGCTATATATTAAGGTGTTCCCCGCCTTCACTTCAATGGTCACGTTTGACGGTGTCGGCCTGATGCCTCCCTGCTGTTCCTCGCCGTCGATCCTGTGGATGAAGTCATAGACCCAATCGAAGTCGATGGTGTCTCCTTTCTTGATGGTGCTTGTTGTGTTGAGTGACACGCTGATGCGGGGTATCTTTTCCTCGCCGCCAACGTTGGCCAAGACTTCAATGGTTACTGGATGCTCATGTTCCAAGTCGTTTGCCTTGTAGAAACGGATGGGCTTCTTGTTGGTGGCTGGGTTTATTGCGCCTTCTTCCACATCACCTATTGCCATCCCGCTAAGCGTATCAATGGCTTCGCCGTTCTCTTGAATGGCATCTTCATGGTCTTTAAGGACTTTTTTCTCGAAGCGTTCCACCTCGCCTCGATTCATGCCCCACTCTTCTCCTGCCGGTACGATTGCGCCGTAGATTTCTTTGGGTTCGCTGTCCTCGTTCCTGCCACCCCAATCATCGTCAAGGGTTTGCAGGTGGTTTTCTCCTGGGATTGTTACTTTCCTTGCCATGTCTTTTTGTTTTTGTTGTTACCATGCTTCTGAGCGGAACCAACCTTCTGAGCGGAACCAGGCATCAGTACTCCATGACACCTCCACATCAGGCAGCTCGGGTCCGACAAACACAAAAGAAGTTTGCGTGTCGGCAAACTCCATCCCGAAGTCGAACTCCGTCTCTTTTGCCTTTGACTCCTCCACGATGTCGCCAATGATGAGGTGGACTTCGGAGTTGTCGTCAAATTCGGCCTCAACCATGACATCGAAGCCTGACTCAACGGTCAGCTCCATGTCGAAGCCGTCGTCAACGACGATGCCTGCCTCCCAGATGGTTCCTATTTCAATCGCGTCCGTCATTCGATGTCCAGTTCGTCGTTCATGAAGCTTTCTTGCACTTCAAGCAGGATCGGCTCGCTGCAATGCTTGACAAAGCTGCCGTCGCGGCTGTAGATGACCATTTCGGCGATGATGTTGCCGCTAAGCGACATTGACAGTTCATGTTTGCATTCCCAGCGGTAGACACCCTTGTCAGGGTTCTCGATGTCGCCGTTGCGGTAGCTGAACACCATCGGTTTCTTACCGCCTTCCTGGCGAAGGCCTATCATATAGTCAAAGCCATCAGGCAGGTCTCGCAGCTCGCCATTGGGCATGTGCTTGTAGACGATGGGGAAAGTGTCACCCGCGATTATTGGTTTCTTGATCATTGCGTTGGTTTTTGGTTTATGGCAAAAATAGACCGATGCCATAACCAGCAAGTGACAAAAAAAAAGCCCCGCAACACGGTTGCGAGGCCTTTGGTGGAGTATTGCGACTTGCTTACGATTCGCCCTGCAATTCGCGCAAGGTCTTTTGCATCTCTTCCTCGATGCTGGAAACGCCGAACTTGACATCTGGATCTTGTGCCTGTTGTTCGAGGTCTGCCAGTTCCGCCGCCATTTCGCAAAGGCGGGTGATGATTTCAAGGCGTGTCATAGCGCACCTCCTTCCATGGTCAACGAAGTAAGTGCAAGGTTGAAGGCACCGCCCAAGCGTGGACGCGGGCGTTGTTCGATGGACGAATGCTTATGCCATACATGGCTTGTGGCTGGTGAGGGTGCAAGTGAGGGTTCAAGTTTGGGTTCAAGTTGTCTGGGCTTACGCAAGGCCACGAGGAATCCGTCACTGAGGGCGCGGAGTCTGATTTTCTCTTCCTCACGGTCGCTGTTGGCGGTTACTACGATGTTGTGCTTTGAATGGCAATCGCGGATGATTACCAGTGTTCTCGGTGCCGTCTGTCCGGCTGTTTTCTGTGTGTGTTGCATATCTGTAAAGCATTTAAAGATTTGGGCAACAAGAAAGCGGTCGCCACTTTCGCTGCTTTACAGATGAGGTCACCACGTGGGGACTTTTATCTACGAAAGGACGACCGCAAAGGTCTTTCTATGTCGGTGGCAGGGCATTAAAAAAGCCCCGCGAAGTGTCGTTGGGCTGTTTCCGCCGCCCCTGCGTGATGAGTAAACTCATCTGTAAAGCG
>DBXU01000160.1:0-135 GCA_002310075.1 Bacteroidales bacterium UBA1204
GAGAAGATGGGCGAGACCGCCATCGGTGTTTCATCGGTGGTCCGCAGCACCTATATGATCCTCATCATCCCGGGCATTGCCTTTGCCTCGACTGCCAACACCCTGACCAGCCGCATCATCGGCGAGGGCAAGAGC
>DBXU01000160.1:198-359 GCA_002310075.1 Bacteroidales bacterium UBA1204
GTTGCGATTATCCCGCATCTCGTCCTTCAGATTTATACTGACGACACCACCTTGGCGCAGGCGGCCATTTCTTCGGTGTATGTGATCTGTGCCGCCACCTTGATGGGCGCATTCTCCATGACCTTCTTCGAGGCTGTCTCGGGCACGGGCAACACCACGGC
>DBXU01000160.1:404-10604 GCA_002310075.1 Bacteroidales bacterium UBA1204
ATGTCGAAGACCTCCACCATCGCTGGCGTGTGGACCGCCGAGTGGGTCTACAACATCTCCATTGGCTTGATTTCGCTGGTTTACATTTGGAAGGCTGACTGGGGAAGGAAGAGGATTTGAGGTTGGTTTCAACCTCCGATTGCAAGACAAAAACCGTAAATGAACAACTTGTTCGAAGAAAAACACTATCTTTGCCCAACACTTTAAAACAAATATCCTATGAAACGTATTCTCTTTGCTTTAGTGGCTTTGGCAATGCTTTGTGCTTGCAATGAAAATGTATGTACCATCAGCGGCACCTTGACGGATCCAGTGGATTCGGTGCGCTTGGTGAGCATGTCGGGCGATGTGTTGGACGTCGCAACTGTTAATAATGGCTCTTTTACTTTGAAATGTGAAATCGATCCTGAAGCGGGTTTCAGCATCATTAGGGGTGCAATGCCTTCGGAAGAACTGTATTATTCCGAGGATGCTGTTCAGTATGCCCCCATTCCGCTCATCCCGGATGCAAAGAGGATCAAGGTTACGATTACTGATGGCCAGGCGGAGATAAAAGGCAGCCCGATGTCGCAAGAATACCAAGATTTCCAGCAATGGGCAATGGATACTTATTTAAGTGACGTTGAAACGATTAGTGCTTTAGAGCAAGCTGGCGATTCGATTGGAATCATGAAAAAAAGTGAAGAATTGGCCAATAAGATGGCTACTCGCTGCCGTGAAGTCTATCAGGCCCATAAGAACGATGCCATCGGTGCACAGGCTTTGGGCCTTCTAATGGAATTTGCTGACGAGGATGAATTCATCGCATTGTATGAGCAAGGCGGAAAAGCTGTCAAAGCCGATGCCAGTTTGGGTGGCTACTACGAGCATCTGAAGTCTTTGCCAGAACAAGCCGTAATCACGCTTTTGGGAAGCGGCGAAGTGGTCAAAGAAAAGGGTACTTTTGAAAATTATGTGGGGACGGGAAACTACACCCTCGTTGACTTCTGGGCTTCGTGGTGCGGTCCCTGCAAGGTCGAGGCCCCCAATGTGATTGCTGTTTACGAGAAGTATCGCGACAAGGGTTTGGTCGTCATTGGTGTGCCGGTGAACGACAAGCAGGAAGCCACAGAGAAGGCCATGCGTGATTTGGGCATCCATTATCCTCAGGTACTTGACCCGTCGCAGGCACTGGCCGAAAGGTTTAACATCGTAGGCATACCGTACATCATTCTCTTTGCTCCCGACGGCAGCGTCGTCGCTGCTGGATTGAGAGGCGCCCAGATTGAAGAAGCGGTAGGGAAGGTGCTGAAATAACAGAGAATTGTATTTCTATCATCTTTTTGTAAACCAATAATATATCCGACAACAAACGACAACAAACGACTGCTGTCGACTACAAACGTTTAATCAACNNATCAACGGCTTTTTCTTGACAAACTCAGTTACTTTGCAGCGAAAAAAATAATTCACCGCAAATCGCTATCGCCATGTCAAAAATCACTATCTTTGTCCTTTTAATTGATTCGTACAAATCAATTTTTGAATTTTGAATCTTTAAATTTTAAATCATTAAATACTAACTAATTAAAAAACCCACAAAACTATGACTACAGAGAAAACACAAGAAGAAGCTGCGAAACTGAGGCAGGAGAAACTGAAGGCTTTGGAAGCCACATTGGGAAACATTGAGAAGAGCTTCGGCAAGGGAAGCATCATGCGCCTGGGTGCCGAGGCCGAGAAGATGGAGAGCATCTCTACCGGTTCCATCGGCCTTGACTATGCCCTTGGCGTAGGCGGTCTGCCGAAGGGCCGCATCATCGAGATATATGGCCCTGAGAGTTCGGGTAAGACCACACTGGCCTTACATGTGGTGGCCGAGGCGCAGAAGAAAGGTGGCATCGCCGCCTTCATCGACGCGGAGCATGCTTTCGACCGCTTTTATGCCGCCAAACTTGGCGTGGACGTGGAGAATCTCCTTATCTCACAGCCCGACTACGGCGAGCAGGCTCTCGAAATCGCAGAGAACCTCATCCGTTCCGGTGCCATCGACGTCATCGTCGTCGACTCCGTGGCCGCCTTGACGCCCAAGAGCGAGATTGAAGGAGAGATGGGCGACAGCAAGATGGGCCTTCAAGCCCGATTGATGAGCCAAGCCATGCGTAAGCTTACCGCCACCATCAACAAGACGGGCTGCGTATGCATCTTCATCAACCAACTGCGAGAAAAGATTGGTGTGATGTTTGGCAATCCCGAGACCACCACGGGCGGCAATGCCTTGAAGTTCTATAGCTCCGTGCGTATCGACATCCGTAAGATCAGCCAAATCAAAGATGGCGAGAACGTTCAGGGTAGCCGCGTCAAGGTGAAGGTCGTCAAGAACAAGGTGGCTCCGCCGTTCCGTAAGGCCGAATTCGACATCCTCTATGGCGAAGGCATCTCCCGCTCGGGCGAAATCGTTGACCTCGGCGTTGAGATGGGCATCATCAAGAAGAGCGGCTCATGGTTCAGCTATGGCGACTCCAAGCTGGCCCAAGGTCGCGATTCGGTCAAGAAACTCATCGAAGACAACCCCGAACTCGCCGACGAACTGACCGCCAAGATCTTCGAGGCACTCGAGAAGAGTGAAGAATAATCCTTGTCGTCATTGCGAGGAACGAAGCAGTGGCGCAAAGCGGTAATAATAAAGACAATTCAGTTGACAATGAAAAAATACATCCTTTTCCTCGGCTTGCTGCTCGCTTTTGTAGCCTGCAACAACACGCCGAAACCTGAAACCGACAATACAGTACAGGAGCCAACAGCTTCCGTCACCGTGAACGAGGCCGTCCAACTGCTGAGCGATTCCATCGCCATGGACAGCACCAATGCCGGCCTATATCGTAGAAGGGCACAGGCGTATTTTGCCAACGAGCAAATCGGACAGGCTATGATCGACATCAACAAGTCGCTGCAGTTCGATCCCAATAATATCGACACCTATCTGCTGCTGGCGGATGTGTACTATGGCTTGGGCGATGATGGCAATATCAGCACTACCCTCAACAAGGCCTGCGAGATCGACCCCATGGATCCCCGTCCTGTCGTCAAGCTGGGCGAGCTCAACCTATTGCAACAGAACTATAATCTTGCCGCTGCTTATGTCGACAAGGCCTTGAAGTTGGCGCCCTACAATCCAAGAGCCTATTTTGTGAAAGGTATGTACTTTATCGTGGCTCAGCATGATACGGTGAATGCATTGAAGAATTTCCAATATGCTGCCGAACAAGATGAGCAGTTCTATGACCCTGTAGAACAGATTTGCAGGATTTATGCCGTACAGCAACCACCTTATGCATTGGATTACATCAAAAAGGTGCAGCAACAATTCCCCGATCAAACCAATGCGCGCTATGAGTTGGCTTTGTACCAGCAAAGCCATGGCGAGCCAGAGGAGGCCTTGCGCCATTACGATACGCTGCTGATGCAACAACCTGATAATTACATCCTGTTGTATAACATTGCCTATGTCAACTTCGTCTATATGGAAAACAACGAGGTGGCCCTGGAGTATTTTGACAAAGCTTTGGAAGTGAATCCCAATTATCTCGACGCCCGCTACAACAAAGGCCGGGTGTTGGAACAGATGGGACGCTATTCGGAAGCGCTTGATATCTATAAGCAGGTGCTGAGCACGCAGCCTGATTATCGACTTGCCATCGATGGCGTCAATAGAATACAAAACCAAATTACGGAATAAGTCTTACCTCCATCCCATAAGCCACCATGCTTCAAGTCTATTGCATCAACAACAAAACCATAAAGGAGTTCAAGGAGGGGACGACCTTGCTCGAGATGTTGCCTGAGTTTGACTTCGACAGGCTTTATCCCATCGTCTCCGCCATGGTCAACAATGTGTCGCAGGGGCTGAAATTTCGTGTCTACAATAGCCGCGATGTCGAGTTTCTCGATCTCACGCACCATACCGCACGTCTGGTTTATTTCCGGTCGTTGGGCTTCCTGCTTTATAAGGCCGCACAGGACCTATTCCCAGGCAGTAAGCTGAGCATGGAGCATCCTATCTCTAAAGGCTTCTATTACCGTATCAAGAAAAGCGACGGGAGAAACCTCGATGGCAACGACATTGCTGCCCTTAGGGTGCGGATGAGGACTATCGTGGCCGACGACATCCAATTTCGTCGCCATGAAGCCCGCATCGAGGATGCCATCAACATGTTCAGAGGCCTGGGACTCGAAGACAAGGTGAAGCTTTTGGAGACCAGCGGAGAAGCTTATACCGATTATTACACTTTGGATGGCACTACCGACTATTATTACGGCCGCTTGGTCCCATCCACTGGCTATCTTAATATCTGGGACATCGATTCCTATCGCGATGGCATTCTGGTCCGTGTTCCTGACCGTGACCATCCCGACCAGCTGGCCGAGATGCATGACCAGCCTAAGACCTTTGAGGTGTTTTCGGAAAGCCTGAAGTGGAACGACATCATGGGCTTGAGCACGGTGGGCGATGTCAACCATGCCTGCCAAAATGGGATGGCACGCGAGTTGGTGCAGGTGGCTGAGGCCTTGCAAGAAAAGAAAATCGTGCAGATCGCCGAGGAGATCAACAGGCGTTATCATAGTGAAAACCCCGTCCGTCTGGTGCTCATCACCGGACCGAGCAGCAGCGGCAAGACCACCTTCTGTAGCCGCGTCAGCATCCAGCTGAAGGCCTGCGGACTGAAGCCCATCTCGTTTTCCACCGACGATTATTTCGTCAACCGTGTGGACACCCCCAAGCTGCCTGATGGCACCTATGACTTCGACAACTTCGAGACCGTCGACCATGCAGCCCTTGAACGCGACCTGATCGCCTTGCTGAAAGGCGAGGAGATAGAAGTGCCTGAATACAACTTTGTCACGGGTATGCGCGAATACAACGGCAAGAAACTGCAGCTGAAGCCGGGCTCTGTCTTGTTGCTGGAAGGCATACACGCCTTAAACCCCATGCTGACGGACGAGATTCCCGAGTCGACCAAGTTCCGCATCTTCATTTCCACCTTGACCAGCACGGCATTGGATGACCACAACACCATCCCGACTGACGACAACAGGCTGTTGCGCCGCATCGTGCGCGACTATAACAAAGGTGCGTTTACAGCGCGTCAAACCATCAGCCAGTGGGCCAGCGTGCGTGCCGCCGAGGAGAAGTGGATCTATCCCTATCAGGAGAATGCCGACGTGATGTTCAACTCGGCTTATCTCTTGGAGTTTGCCGTCATGCGCAACCATGCCGAGAGTATCTTGGCTACGGTGCCAAACAACTGCCGCGAATACACCGAAGCGCATCGTCTGTTGCGTTTCCTGCATTATTTCACGCCTGTCTCCGACAAGGAGATTCCGGCCACATCCATGTTGCGCCAGTTTATCGGTGGCAGCAGTTTCATGTAATCAGTAGAGTAGGTATTTCTGCCGGATGGCCAAAAACGATGCAAGGTCATCGCTCCATGAAGCGCGGATTTCGTCCGCGCTTTTTCCGTTTTCTATGTCGCGCTGCAGTTGCCTGTCGCCGGCCAGCAGACGGAAATAATCCTTGAAGAAGCCTTTGTCTTTCAGCTGTTGGTAGGCATCGATGATCCACTCTAAATGGAGCTGGCTTTCGTTGTGGGGATAGTCATGCGCAAACTCCACGAGGTTCTCGCCGCGGCAACGTTGGCCTTCGAGTAGGGGCTTCGAGGCACCGCTGGTGCTTTGGGGCGTGAAAGTGTAGCTTCCTCGCATGTCGGGGTGGCCATAAACCTGGAAAGGCGTCTCTGTGCCGCGTCCCACACTGACGCTGCTACCCTCGAAGAAGCAAAGGGTAGGATAGAGGTACACCGACTCCCAGTTGGGTAGGTTGGGAGAGGGCTTCACGGGCAATTCATAGATGGCGTTGCGGATGTAACCCTTGATGGGAATCACGGTCAGGTCGCAGGCAATGCCGTTTTTAAGCCAGCCTTCGCCGTTTACCATCAGGGCGTATTCACCGATGGTCATGCCGTAGACGACAGGCACCTGGTGCATGCCCACGAAAGAATGGTTTTCAGCCTTCAGGACAGGGCCGTCGACGTAGAAGCCGTTTGGGTTGGGCCGGTCGAGGACGACAACGGGGATGCCGTTTTCAGCAGCGGCCTCCATCACGTAGCTCATGGTGGAAATATAAGTGTAGAAACGAACCCCGACGTCTTGTAAGTCAAAGAGTATGATGTCGATCCCTTGCAGCATTTCAGGCGTGGGCTTCTTGTTTTTGCCGTATAATGAAGCGATGGCGATACCCGTCTTTTCGTCTTTGCCGCTGTTTACCTTGGCGCCGGCGTCGGCAGTGCCGCGGAAGCCGTGCTCAGGCGTGTAGATCTTACGGATGTCGACGCCCAGCGAGAGCAAGGTGTCCACTAGATGCCTATCCCCAACGATGCTCGTCTGGTTGCCGACCACGCCGACACGTTTTCCCTGCAGGAGCGTGAGATAGTCGTCCATCTGCATTGCGGCAGAGATGTAATGCGCCTTGTCGACAAAAGCCAATAAAGGCTCTTGCTCTGTCGTAATGATGCTTGTTGGTTCGTTATGGTTTTGGCTGACTTGGGCGTGACATTGCGGGAGAAACACGCAAAAGAGTAAAGTGATGGCAAAGAAATGTCGTTTCATCGGGTTTTATTTTTACTTTTGCAAAATTATTGAAAAACCTGCAAATGTCGGGCCCAAAATTCATAGCAGACCGGATTTTTTCGCTTTCGAAGGAAAATTTGTCTTCGACGGTGATGCGATTGGCAGTGGCGAGTGTGGCCTTGGCCATCATCGTGATGCTCATCGCCTGGGCTGTCGTGGTGGGCTTCAAGAACCAGATTCGCGACAAGGTGGTGGGCTTTGTGGCACCCATCCATGTGCAGTCGCTTGACAAGAATGAGTCGGTGGAGGAGACACCATTCAAGCTGGATTCGTTGCTGGTCAGCAGGTTGAATTCGGTGGAGGGTATCAGCCATTACCAGATGGTGGCCGACAAGGCGGGCATGATCAAGACCGACGATGAGATACAGGGCGTTATCTTGAAAGGCGTCGATGAGAACTACGACTGGACATATTTCCGTAGCTGTCTTTTGGAAGGGCAGACGCCAGAATACAAGGCGGGTGAACGTTCCACCGAGGTGCTCGTCTCCAAGGTGGTTGCCGACAAGATGCTGCTTGATGTGGGCGATGACGTGCGCGTGTGGTTTATCGACAAGGACAACCAAGCCAGGGGCCGCAAGTTCGTTGTTTCGGGCATCTTCGAGACGGGCCTGTACGAGTTTGACGAACGCTATGTCTTTGTCGACCTGAACCAAATCCGCAAACTGAACGGCTGGGCCGACGACGAGGCGGGACTGGTCGAGATCTGTCTGGAACCAGGCTCTGATTCCGAGCAAGTCAACGGGAAACTGTATTATGCCCTGCCCTCGGAGTTGGCCTCCTATACAGCCCGCGACAGCAATCCACAAGTATATGATTGGCTCGATTTGTTGGATACCAATGTCTGGTTGATCATGGCCCTGATGCTCTTGGTCGCTGGCATTACGGTCGTCAGCATGTTGCTCATCATCATCATAGAACGCACTTCGACCATCGGCCTGCTGAAGGCGATGGGCGCCAGCAACAAGTTCGTTCGCGAGGTGTTTTTGCGTCGTTCGTTGCGCATACTGCTCATCGGGATGCTCATCGGCAATGCTATCGGTCTAGGCTTTTGTTTCCTGCAAAAATACACGGGTTTGATCAAGCTGCCGGCCGAGACCTATTATCTGTCTGCAGTGCCTATCGAATTGCATTTTTGGACGGTGCTGCTCATCAACCTGGGCACTTTCCTGCTTTGGGTCTTGATGCTGCTCATCCCGACCTCTGTCATCAACCGCATCAGCCCCACCAAGTCGATTCGCTTCGAATGAGCGAAAAAAATGACTTTTTTGCCCGGTGTTCTGATAAAATACTTATCTTAGCAGCCCAATCCCAATAATTATGATGAAAGACTTTACCATTAATCCCCTGAAAGGCTACGGAGAGATACCTTTCGGAATGACACTCGACGACACCGTAAAGATCCTGGAAATGCCCGATTTTTATGAGGAACTGAGTGATATGGAGGAGACGGGCAACCGCTCCATCTATTATGAATACGATGGCATCCAAACCAATATCTATTTTGAAGGCATCACCAAATCGGTGGTGGCTTGCTTCGAGACCGAAAACAAGGAGGCTACATTGTTTGGAAAGAAGGTCTTTGAATTGAAGAAGGACGAAGTCGTCAAGCTGATGAAAGACAACGGCTTCAAGGATTTGGAAGAGGAAACCGAGGACGGCGAGTTGCGCGTTTCGTTCGAGGATGCCTTGATCGACTTCTTTTTTGAAGACGGCGCGATGACGGCGGTCAGCTGGGGCGTGCTTGTTGACGAACAGGGAGATATCATTTGATGAGCGTTACGAAAATCCAACAGAAGTATGACGCCTTTGTGGCGTATTTCGAGGAACACATGCCTGTGGCAGAATCGGAGCTGAGGTATGAGAACCCCTATCAGCTGTTGGTGGCGGTCATCCTTTCGGCACAATGCACCGACAAACGCGTCAACATGACAACGCCCGCCTTGTTCCAGCGTTTCCCTACAGCACAGGAGATGGCGCAATCGTCGGCAGAGGAGATCTACTCCTATATCAAAAGCATCTCCTATCCCAACAACAAGGCGAAGAACCTGCTTGGGATGGCGCAAACGTTGGTGAAGGATTTTGATGGCATCGTGCCCGACAACTTGGAAGACCTGCAAAAACTGCCTGGCGTAGGCCGTAAGACCGCCAATGTGATGATGGCGGTGGCATTCAAACAACCCGCCATGCCCGTCGACACGCACGTATTCAGGGTGTCGAACCGCATCGGTCTGACCCGTAACTCGAAAAACGTGTTGGAAACGGAAAAGACCTTGGTGACACACCTGCCCAAGGCCGTGATGGCAAAGGCACACCATTGGCTTATCCTGCATGGGCGCTACGTGTGCCTGGCCCGAAAGCCCAAATGCGAAGATTGTGGCATCACTACGATTTGCGACTATTATCTAAAGAAACATAAATAAAAGAATACGAACTATGGAAGAATACTCAGAAAAACCCAAAAAGAAAAGAACGGGTTGCCGGATCTTTGCTATCATAGGTTTCATCCTACTCTTGGCAGCGGCAGGCTTTGTCTTTTTCAAGTTCTATTTTGTGTTCGGTAGCGGCGTGAAGGCTGGCGAGCTGAACCTGTTTGTCTACAAAGGCTATGTCTTTAAGACCTATGAGGGACGCCTCATCCAGGCTGGCTACAACTCAAAGAACAGCAATGCGACCATCCAGTCGAACGAGTTCAACTTCTCGGTGAAGGACGAGAACGTGGCCCGACAGCTGGAACGCAGTGCTGGCAAGTTTGTGGAACTCCACTACAAGGAGTATCTCGGCGCCTTGCCATGGAGGGGCATGAGCAAGTATGTGGTCGACAGCGTGCTGTCGATCAACAACGCTGAACTACCACAAGAACTGCCTATCGAATTACCTACAGGGGAGCCTTTGTAAAGGCTCCTTTTTTTTTGCCCAAAGAAAATTTTTTCAAAAAAAATCATTTTTTTCTTGACAGTAATAAAAATTGTTGTACTTTTGCAGTGTTCTATTCAACTAATACACTAACACAAAATACAACAATATGATTACAATCAGCAACTTAGACTTCGGCTACAAGAATCAGCCAGTCTTCAAAAACATCAGCCTCGGCTTCGAAAAGGGTAACATCTACGGGCTGCTGGGCGAAAATGGAGTGGGGAAGACCTCCCTGCTGAAACTCATCAGCGGCCTGCAGAAGCCCACTGCCGGCGCTTGCGAGGTGGACGGCATCGCTCCCTTCAACCGCCTGCCCGAAACCCTCCAGAAGATCTACTTCATCTCTGAGGACTTTGCCATCCCAGAGGGCACACCTATTAATAATATAAAGGAACTCGGCAAGTTCTATCCCAAATTCGACGAGAGCCTCTTCCTCGAACTTTGCAAGGAGTTGGATGTGGACCCGACGCGCAAGTACGCCGAGATGTCGTTTGGCCAGCAGAAGAAGTGCCTCATCGCCTCGGCCTTGTCGCTCAACACCGACTACATGCTCCTCGACGAGCCCACCAACGGCCTTGACATCCCCTCGAAGACCCTCTTCCGTCAGGTCATTGCCAA
>DBXU01000097.1:0-1255 GCA_002310075.1 Bacteroidales bacterium UBA1204
TCGCACCATTTGACAACAAACCTCTTCTTGGGGCATATAAGATTGAATCCATCACATTGACTAATCTGACAGATAATGAAAACCCTGTAAGATTACTATTTAAACTAGGGAATTATTACAGATTTAAGCAACCAATTGGTTATATGCTTCCAAGAGCAGCCTCAGCCGGTCACTCACGTTCACCAGAGGATTTGGCTCGCTTAATTGGTGACAATACGCCTTATCAAACGTTTGACTTCCTTTTCGACAAACCGAACTAAAAACAGAAAATGTCCTGCCTCCAAGTCATCCTAGCCATTATCTTTCCGCCGCTGGCGGTGATCGACCGCGGCTGCGGGTCGATGCTCATCGTGTTTCTGCTCACGCTCTGCGGCTGGGTGCCAGGCGTCATCGCAGCATTGATTATCCTCAACAAGAACAAATAAAAACCACCAAAACATGAAACAACTCAACCTCTTCCTCATCGCCGCCATCCTGTTCTGCGGCAACCTTGCAACACAAGCGCAAAACGAAGGCGTCACCCTTTATTTCAGCGCCGAAGAGATGCCTGACCTCATCAAATGCCTGCCCCCGCCGCCCGATACCCTCGGGAACGACTTCGCCAACGACATCATGCACTACATGTGGGGCAAGCAGCAACGCAACGACCCTGAACGCGCTGCCCTCGTCTTCCAAGATGCCTTGTGGAACTACGACTCGCTCTTCGCCGTGTTCAAAGTGCCCTTCGGCCTCGAAATCACCAAGGAAGGCACTCCCGAGATCTATAAGCTCTTGATCAACAGCCTCTCCACCATCGACGCGACACGCGTCAAGCCGAAGGCNNNNGAGCGTTTCCATGAACACATGCTCACGAGATACGAGGAAGCGGAACTATCAGGCGAAGGCTCCTACCCCTCTGGTCATAGCCAGCGCGGCTATGCCACCGCCTTGCTGCTCTCCGAAATCAACCCCGACAACGCCGACACCATCATGGCGCGTGGCTACATGTACGGCGAAAGCCGTGTCATCGCAGGCGCCCACTGGCAGAGCGACGTCGACGCAAGCCGTCTCTGCGCCGCCATCGGCGTGAGCCGACTGCACACCAGCCCAGCTTTCCTAGCNNNGAGAAAGCACGCAACGAGTTTCAGTGGCTGACAGGAAAACTGGCACCCACCGACGACGCAAGCCAATTCGTGAACATCACCGATGTCGTCCCCGACGCCATCTTGGAGATCCGCTACCATAGCACCTATAACTTCGTCGGAACACGTGTGGA
>DBXU01000097.1:1318-1464 GCA_002310075.1 Bacteroidales bacterium UBA1204
TACCGTCCGCAATGCGCCGTCGACCATTTCATGCGTTGGGGCGCCGATGTCAGCGATACACTCATGAAGTCTTATTTCTATCCCGAAGTGCCTCGCGACAGCCTCTTCGAGTTGGGCTATATCGCCAGGAGAAGCGGCCACACCCG
>DBXU01000097.1:1495-2162 GCA_002310075.1 Bacteroidales bacterium UBA1204
CGGAAAAAGAAGTCGACATGGGCGGCACCTTCGATTGGTTTGGTCTGGAAAGCCATCCCGATTTCGGAGGCAACCCTGAGACAGAACAATACTTAGGCAACGGCCGCATCACCGCCGAACAGTTCCACAATCGCATGATATTGCGTGAGGCCATGCTGCGCCACGGCTTCAAGGCTATCGATGAGGAATGGTGGCACTTCACCTTGAAAAACGAACCGTTCCCCGACACCTATTTCACCTTCCCAGTGAAGCAACTCAGCAAATGATACGCTGAAACAATACTATTCTGATGAAATCAAACTTGTTTTTTCAAGCGATAACGAAATTTATCCTCGGCGTCATCATTTTGGGTTTGCTCGTCTTCTTGCCTGCAGGCTCGTTCCACTTTAGGCAGGGCTGGCTGCTGATGGGCATTTTGTTTGTTCCCATGTTCATAGCGGGGCTGTTTATGATGGTCAAAAATCCTGAACTTTTGAAAAAAAGGCTCAACGCCAAGGAACAAGAAAAGGAACAAAAGACCGTCGTGGCATTGAGCGGACTGCTGTTCATTGCCGCCTTTGTCGTCGCAGGTCTCAACTGGCGCTTCCAATGGTGTTTACTTCCGAATTGGGTCGTGTGGATTGCAGCCAGCCTATTCTTGGTGTGTTATCTGCTTTATGCCGAAGTC
>DBXU01000097.1:2277-3340 GCA_002310075.1 Bacteroidales bacterium UBA1204
CCTTTGGTGCTGGCCTCACCGATTTCCTTCGGCATCATGCTGCTGTATATCCCTTTGATAGCCAAACGTATCCGAAACGAAGAAGCCGTGCTTGAGCAAGGGCTGGAAGGCTACAGCGAGTACAAACAACGAGTGAAATACAAGGTCCTACCCTTCATCTGGTAACGCAATGACTGACCGTCTTACACCCGAACAACGCCACCGCGTGATGTCGCGCATCCACGGCAAAGGCACCAAGCCCGAGCTAAAGGTCAGGCAATGGCTGTGGCGACATGGCTATCGCTACCGCCTCAACGTGAAGAGCGTGCCAGGCAAGCCCGACATCGTCATGCGACGGTATCGGACGGCGATTTTTGTGAATGGGTGTTTCTGGCATGGTCACTTCGTGGAGTTTAGTGTTGAGAGTTTAGAGTTTAGAGAAGAGAGTTCCCAATGCTGCAAGATTCCGCAGACGAATCGGGAGTTTTGGGTGAACAAAATCAAGCGAAACCAGGAGCGCGACCAACGCAATTATCAGATGTTGCACGACAACGGTTGGCAGGTCATCGTGGTATGGGAATGCCAACTGACCCCAAAACGCATCGAGGAAACGATGCTGCGTGTGGAGCTGCTGCTCAACGAACATTTCTTGGCCTTGCACCAGCCGAAGGTAGTACCCTACGATGTTCAGGAGGCTCCAGCAGCTATGGCGGCGGAAGAAGAGTATTACGAAAAGAGGTGATAATTAAAATATCTTTCTATCTTTGCAGTCTTAAACCCATTAAAACGCATTAAAAATGAAGAAGTTTATTACTGCAATAGCGATGCTTTTGTTTGCCGGAATGGCTGCAAAGGCTCAAGAAACCTCTTATAATAAAACAGACTTCGTCCCTGGCGATGAAATTATCTTCGACGACAACTTTGAAGGGGAAAGAATCGGCGAGTTCCCAATGAGCTGGGATTTGCTGGATGGATATGCGGAAACGGCACAGCAGCAGGGACGCAATGTGATTGCATTCACCGACAACGGCCTGGGACAGGTGATGCCGCTGATGAAAAAGAAATGGGATTGGCTGCCAGAGGT
>DBXU01000097.1:3349-11162 GCA_002310075.1 Bacteroidales bacterium UBA1204
TCTTTGTGGCTCCGATGAATACGGGGGACGAGGAGGAGACAACGCTCGATATGAGCATTTATTTCGGTGACCGAGGCGACGACAGCTACTACAATGCATCAAGTTACGTAAAATTCTGGTATAGGGAAGACGGTTCGTGCAACCTAACGTGGAGCCTGCTGAAACCGGACGGGGACAACCAATCGAGTGGAGAAAAGATGCTGGGACTGAACTCAGGCAATAGCGACTACCTGGAAAAAGACAACCCTGTGGTTGCTGGAGAGTGGAACCACTTCGCTTTCTCGTTCAACAAGCGAGCTTTCAAGGGCTACGTGAACGGCGTACGTATGATTAACGTGCCGGTTATGAAGGCTCCTGGCTATTTATTCTTTGCCAGTGGTGCGTTCTATCGCTACACTGGATTGAGCAATGTGCGCATCGCACAAGGTGCCGTGCCGCTCTACGACCGCCTCACCACTGACGGCAAAATCGTTTCCTACGCCATCACTTTCGAGACTGGCAAGGCCGACTTGAAGCCTGAATCCGTCATTGAAATCAACCGTGTGGCTAAACTGATGCAAGAGCATCCCGAGCTTGAGTTTGAGGTGCAAGGCCATTGCGACAACACTGGCACTGATGCCGTAAACGATCCGCTGAGTCAACAAAGGGCTGAGGCCATCGTGAACGCCCTCGTTAAGCAAGGTATCGCGCAATCACGCCTCACGCCTGTAGGCAAGGGCTCACATTCCCCCATTGCTCCTAATGATACAGCAGAATGTCGCGCCAAGAACCGTCGTGTGGAGTTCGTGAAGAAATAAGCTTCAGATCAGCATTCTTGTCTTTTTCCTATATTCAGCATAGCCCGGCTTGTTTTGGAGCTGGCGCCGTTCCATCATGGGAATGCTGATGAACAGGAAGAGTGCTGTCATGGCGATAGGGGCGATAATCAACCAATCAAAACCGTAGATTGAAGCATACATCGTCCAAACGCCCCACCACATCGAGATTTCGCCGAGATAGTTGGGGTGACGGCCGTGTTCCCAAAAGCCCACATTACAATACTGACCGGGGTGTTCTTCTCGGAACCGGTGGATCTGCGTATCGGCAACCAGCTGCAAAGTGGCTGCTGAAATGCATATAGCAAAGCCGAGCCAAGTCAACATGTTGACTGTTTCCATCGACTCAAACAAGCCGAATCCAGGGAGCATGGCTGCAAATACCAAAACAGTCGGCATCATGTTCAGACCGAAGAAATTGATGATTTGGAAAACGAAGGGCGACTGCGTTTCGCGGTAACGGGTGTAGCGCCAATCCTCGTAAGCGATGCCTTTGAAAGTATAGGCCCAGTTCCCTGTCAAACGGATGCTCCAATACCACACGGCGATGAGCAACAAAATGACTGGCAAGGTGAATGCCGACTTATAAAATGCCCAAGCGGCGAACATCACGGGGGGAGCTACACTCCAATAAGGATCGTAAACCGACACGTTTTTATGGATAAGGCCAAAAAACCACACAACAATCGTGGCCACCACATCGGCCAAAAACAAGGCCAATAGTTCTGACATGGCATTTCTTGAAACCTTGAATACGAAAAAGCCCAACGTTGTGGCTATCAGATAAATGATGCCAATTTGTACAATGCTCTTTGCTTTCATTTCAAAATAAACTCTAAAGTTCCGCCCGCCATAATCTGTTGGTGGGTAATGGTGTAATCCTTAATCGGCTTCCCATTCAACTTTACGCTCTTGACATGGATACGCTCAGGCGTCTTGTTCTTGGCAGTAATGACGAAGTCATTCCCGTTTCCCAAATGCAAGGTGGCTTTCTTGAACAACGGCGTGCCAATGACATACTCTGCTGAACCCGCATGGAAGGGATAAAAACCGAGGCTTGAGAAGATGTACCAAGCCGACATCTGGCCACAGTCATCGTTGCCGGCATAACCGCAAGGCGTGGCACGGTAGAACTCGCTACGCACTTGTTCCACTAACTCCTGCGTGCGCTCAGGCTTGCCTGCAAAATTGTAGAGATAAACAGTGTGGTGGCTCGGCTCGTTGCCGTGGGCATACTGACCGATGAAGCCACTGGCGTTACCATTGACTTCGCCACTGGTAGCATTAAGGCTGAAATTCTCGTCGAGTTTCTTCAAGAAGCCTTTCTTGCCACCAAAGAGGTCGATAAGTCCTTGTGGGTCTTGCGGGACGAACCACATATATTGCCAGGCGTTACCCTCCACAAAACAAGGTTGCTCATACGACAGCGGATCGAAGCCTTCCATCCAGTTGCCCTTTTCGTCTTTGGGACGGAAGAAACCTGTTTCTGGGTCGAAAAGGTTCTTGTAGAACATGCTGCGGCGATAGAAACGCTCGTAGTCTTCTGTCTTGCCCAATTTCTTAGCCACCAAAGCCACGCAAGCGTCGTCGAAAGCCTGTTCCATGGTGATACTGACGCTCTCGTCTTGCAAAGTCTGCGGCAGGTAACCATACTGCTCCCAAATCTCAAATGGTGAGTTGAAGTGGCTACGTGTGCTGCTCTCAACCATGGCTTGATACGCAGCTTCCACATCAATGCCTGGTATCTCGGCCATGATAGCATCGGCGAGCACGGGGATGGCGTGGTTGCCAATCATACAGTAGTTGTCCTGTCCCCAGAGGTCCCAAATGGGCAAGTAGCCGTAGGTCTGATGATGCAGCACCATATCTCTCACAAACTGTGCAGCAATATCTGGCGCGATGAGGGTATAGAGCGGATGAGCGGCACGGAAGGTGTCCCAAAGGCTGAAGGTGCTGTGATAAGTCTGTCCCTTCGGCATCTGCTTGATTTCGAAGTTGGTGTCCATATAACGGCCATCGACATCGCTCATCGTGTTGGGCTGCATCAGTACATGGTAAAGACCTGTGTAGAAAATGGTCTTCTGCTCATCGTTGCCTTCGATGTCAATGCGGCTGAGTTCACGCTGCCAAACGTCGTGGGCGGCTTTGACATAGCCGTCAAAATCCCAACTCTGGGCTTCCGCCAGCATGTTTTTCCGTGCGCCTTCGTTATCCACAGGCGAAATGGCGACTTTCACCATCAATTCATTGCCTTCTTTGGGGTCAAAACTCAAGGCAGCGCGGAGGGTACGACCGTTGACGACATCACTATTCCCAACATTCAGCCCGCCGTTCATCAGCAGATGCTGGTTGAACGGCCGTGAGAACTCGGCGCGAAAATACACCTTGCGCATCTTAGCCCATCCCGTGATGACGCGGTAGCCTTCGATGGTATGGTCATCGACAAGGCGAATCTGCGCCTGAATCACATCATAAGTGCGGCGTTTCGAGTAGTAGGCATCGCCACGGAAGGTGCCACGGTCGAGGTCGAGCACCACAGTTTGAGTTTTCCCCTGAGGGAAAGTATAACGATGAATACCTGTGCGCGTGGTGGCCGAGAGCTCCACATTCACGTCACTCTTCTGCAACAACACTTGATAATACCCAGGACGTGCGGACTCCTTATCATGACTATAATGCTGGCCAAAGTCGGCGGCCTTCAACTGCTCAGGCGTCACTGAAGCACACAAAGGCATCAGGCTCACGTCAATGAGGTCGGTGCAACCCGTACCACTGAGGTGGGTATGGGTGAAACCATAGATGATGTCCTTATTATAGTCGTAGCCCGAACAAGGGTCCCAAGTCACCATTTGTTCTGTCTCAGGACTTAACTGCACCATGCCCTGCGGCATTGTGGCGCCAGGGAAAGTGCTTCCACTCAAAGCGCCCGTCTCATCGGTCTGGGTGCCGATGAAGGGATTCACGTATTGCGTGTAATCGTTTGCGCTTTGAGCGCCTAGGATAAAGGGCAGCAAGAAGAGGGCTGCAAAAAGAAGTGTACGTCTCATTATCTTTGTATTTAAGGACAAAAGTAGTGTTTCATACTGCAAATTTCGACTCTTTTTTCAACAAAACAAAACATTTCCTATCTTTGCACTTTTAAAACTTCAATTTTTATACTATGACTACAACGAAACCTTTAGCACCCACCAAACATTTCTTTGAATACTTTAATGAGAACCTTCCCAAGAACTGGAACGAACCCGCTTTGACCGACTACGACGACGTCACAAGCTATACCTACGGTGAAATGGGCACCAAGATGATGCAGGTACAGGCCATGCTCGAAGTGGCAGGCTTGAAAGCCGGCGACAAGATCGCCATCTGCTCGAAGAACTGCGCCAACTGGGCCATCGCCTTCCTGGCTATCGCCGCCAACCGTGGCGTGGTGGTATCCATCATGGACGCCTTCGTCGAAAGCGACATTGAAAACCTTGTTACCCACTCCGATGCCAAAGCCATCTTCGTTGGACCCGCCGTCTGGAAACGGCTCCACCCTGAGAAGATGCCCAACATACAAATCGCCATCGGAACGGAGCAGTTCCGTGTTCTATATACCAAAGATGAGCAACTGAGCACAGTAAAAGAAGATGCTGAAAAGCTCTTCAACGAAAGATACCCCAACGGTTTCACCAAAGCGGATGTCAACCTGCCCACCGACAACCTCGACGAGCTGATGATCATCAACTACACTTCAGGTACCACCAGTGCGCCTAAAGGCGTCATGCTGTCGTATCGGGCCATTTCGGCCAACGTACAATACAGCCAAGAGACCATCCCCAACCACGCTGGCTGGACCGAGGTGTGCATGCTTCCCCTTTCCCATATGTTCGGCATGACCATCGAGTTCCTTTACCAAATTGCAGGCGGCTGCCATGTCTACTTCCTGAGCAAGACTCCCTCGCCGACCGTCCTGTTGAAGGCATACAAAGAAACAAAACCCTATATGATCCTCACCGTGCCGTTGGTGCTCGAGAAAATCTTCAAGGCGAAGATTTTCCCCGCCCTGAACAAACCCATGGTGAAGTTCCTGTGGCACACACCTCTGCTCTGCAAAATCGTGGAGAAGACCATCTACAAGCANNAACCTCATCTGGCTCATCACGGGTGGCGCCGCCATCAACGCGGAGGTGGAGAAGGTCTTCCGCCGCATCAAGTTCCCCTTCGTGGTGGGCTATGGCATGACCGAGGCCGGACCGCTCATCTGCTACGAACATTGGTATAACGAGATGCTCGGTTGCTGCGGCTCTTGCGTCACCCGCAACGAACTGAAGATTGACTCGCCCGACCCGGAGAATGTGGTCGGCGAGATCCTGTTCCGTGGCGAACACGTGATGATGGGCTACTACAAGAACGAAGAAGCCACCCGCGCCGCCATCGACGAAGAAGGCTGGCTGCATACCGGCGACCTTGGCACCATGAACAAGAAAGGCTTGCTGTTCATCAAAGGCCGTTCCAAAGCCATGATTTTGAGTTCCAACGGTCAGAATATCTATCCAGAGGAAATCGAGGACAAAGTGAACAACCTTCCCGGCGTCGTCGAGTCGCTTGTGGTAGGACGCCAAGGTAAGATTGTTGCCCTAGTCTATCCCGATGAGAAATACGATCTGCAAGACAAGAGCATGGACGAGTTAATGAACGATAACCTCGTCAAGCTAAATGCCATGTTACCAGCATATTCAAAGGTGTCTTCTATCGTCCTCGTAGACAAGGAGTTCGAGAAGACACCCAAGCGTAGTATCCGAAGGTTCTTATATTCCTAGCCCTTCTATTCTTTTGTCAGTTTAATGGTAACCGTACTCATGACGCTGGTGATACGTGCCATGTAAACGCCCTTGGCAATGCCGCTGAGGTCGAGTTCGGCGCGTCCCTCACGGATCAACCCTGTTGTCACCAACCTGCCAAAGAGATCGTATACCATCACCTCCCCTTCGGTGATATTGGCCATAACCGTAATATTACCTTGGGTCGGATTGGGGTGTGCCATCACAACGGGGGTCGTGTTTTCGTTGACGCCAACACCCTGGAGGTTGCCCACCCAAACATCATCGACATAAATGCCTTCTGCATTGTGGCCAATGCCCAAGAAACCTATTTGATAAGTTGCAGAAGGATCAGGCAAAAAATAGGTAACGGAATCCCATCCATTGGTGGGCTCATAAAGGTGCCCAAGCTCTAACCACGGTTCGGTTTCTGCCGTGCGGTACCAAACGGACAGCTCATCCACATTGTAATCCCACTCTTGTTGTTTATGCTTAAAGGTAAGGGCAGGAGAAGTGACAGCGGTGATATCCAGAGGCGCGGAATAAAGCAAGGCGTCGCCGCCGTCCCAGTAGAAGAAAGCGGTATTATTAAGGATGAGATACCCCGGATCCACCACCCAGCCATCCGTACCTGACCCGATTTCATTTTGCCAGCATACAAATTCCTCCGACGATTCGAAATCATCAAAATAGGGAACATCGTCTGTCACAACAATAACTTCACACAACGTTTTGAATGTCATAGGCTGCGACCACTCCGACTCCATGCCTCCGCCACAATTAGCTTTGACGCGGAAACTGTAGTCGGTTTGAGGGTCCAACCCATCCTCCCTATAAGGCTGAACGTCAACCGTCCTAATATGGCCGTTCAAATCTATCGTCCAACTCTCTTCATTACCTACCGTCGACCATTCGAGAAGGGCTGAAGTCGTCGTGATCTCTGAAGCATTCAAGTTGACAGGACGAGCACAGCCTCCAGCAGAAGCAATCTCAACATCGTCGATGAAGATGTAATAGCCTCCGTTGCAATGTCCCAAAAAAGAGACCTGGAAGGTGGAGCTCAAATCCTCCAAAGCAAACGAGGCATCGTAAGTATTAGCCCAGTCGTTGATGCTATAAGTGGCAAGTTGATGCCAGCTATCTGAGGGCGAGGTGCGGTAACTCACTATGAGTTCGTCATTGTCATACAGGGCCATCATCGCATATGCGAAGCTGAAAGTGGCACTATTGCTGCCCGTCAAATCGAAGGTGGGTGACACCAAACGGGCCTCTTGCCCTGCACTGGCATTTTGGAAGGCCACCACATTGGAACCTGTCCCTTGCATCACCTCCCATGTGGCAGAACTCGTCGTCTCCACCGTCCAACATTCCATCTCCCCTGATTGAAAGTCTTCAATGTAAGATTGGCCGGGAGCGATGGGAATGGTGCATTGTGCAACCGCAGTAGCGGCACTAAAGAAGAGAGCCATTATAGTGGCAAATAGTGCTTTTGAGAAGTGGTGTTTGTTGATCATAGCGTTTTTATTTTTGATAATGAATGAGTTATGATGCAAAGATAAAAAGATTTCCTTATTTCCAACGAAGTTTTTTTCCAAAATAATATTGCCCCTTCCCCACCGTGGCCTTGCCGTATTGAATAGCATTGGAGCGGCATTGGTGATAGCAAGCCATGCACATTATGCAGTGACCAAGCCATACAGGTTCCCCTTGTGGCATTTTAATGTTTTGCACGGGACAGACATACATACATCGACCGCAGGAAGTGCATTTCTTCAAATCCACACGATACTTGCTGTCGTCGGTGGCATATTTGTTGAAGCCTGGATTCACCAAATAGGTTTTCAGCCAAGGCAGACTACCTTTGACAATTTCAGAAAAACATTCATTATCAATCAATCGTGGGATGTTACGCATCATGGTATCGTCAGCTCTGTCGATTTTCAGTTGGGCGTTCTTTTCTGTATCGAGTTTGAAACCCGGCATACCGATGTAAGTTTCAGGCATTTGCACACTGAAACACGCTGAAAGTGACCAGCCTTTTTCTTCCACGGCTTTGCGGAAAACCTTCTCCGTAAGGCCGCAATTGTCGCCGCAGGTGCAGACGAAATAGAGGTAATCCGGCTTGGCTTTGAGTTGCATTTTCTTCACAAAGTCAAGCACCAACTTTGGCGGTGCCCAAGAATAGATGGGAAACAC
>DBXU01000097.1:11169-21337 GCA_002310075.1 Bacteroidales bacterium UBA1204
AGCCTTTCGCCTTCGGCCAAAGTGTAATCATAACGGCCTTCGCGAGCTGCCTCGGGGATGAAAGTCAAAGTGTCGTTAAGGCCTGCAGCGATAGTTTCCGCCACGTGTTTGCTGTTGCCACAGCCAGAGAAGTAGAATATCATAAGTTATTGTGTTTGATGCTGCAAAGATAAACAGAATATCGTACTTTTGCAAGCCGAAACACCAACGCATCATGGCCAAAGCCTCGCTCAACCAATCCATACTAAAGCTAGCCGTTCCCAACATCATCAGCAACATCACCGTGCCGCTGTTGGGTTTCGTTGACATGATGCTGATGGGCCATCAGGACAGTGTCGCTTACATCGGGGCCATCGGCTTGGGTGGCACCATCTTCAGTGTGATGTATTCCATTTTCAGTTTCATGCGGGCGAGCACGACGGGCTTCACAGCACAAGCTTACGGCGCCAACGACCGCGCCGAAATTGCCTATTCGCTCTATCGTTCACTTTGCATTGCACTGATTGCCACGATTTTGGTGCTTTCGTTACAAGACGTCGTAGAATGGATCAGCATGAAGTTGCTCAATGGCAGTGAAGCAGTGTTGGCGCTTACTGCCACCTATTTCCATGTCCGCATCTGGGCAGCACCTGCGGTCCTATGCCTCTACGCCTTCAACGGCTGGTACATCGGCATGCAAAACACCACCATCCCTATGATCATCGCCATCCTGACCAACGTGGTCAATATCATTTTAAGCGTGATTTTCGTCAACTTTATGGGCATGGGGGTCTCGGGGGTAGCATTGGGTACTGTCATTGCACAATATTGCGGCTTGTTGACCGCCATCATCTTCCTGTTTGTCAAGTTCCGCCATCATCTCATCCCTATTCGGCGTGTACTGCTGTTGGAAAGTGACAAACTGAAACGTTTCTTCCAAGTCAATGCTGATTTCATGATCCGCAGCATCCTGCTAGTGCTCAGCATCGCCTTCTTCAACAACCAATCGGCCAAACTCGGCGACGACATGCTGGCAGTCAACATGATTCTGATGCAGTTCTTCTACATCTTCTCCTATTTTACCGACGGCTTTGCCTATGCGGGCGAGGCATTAGTCGGACGTTTCACAGGAGCCCACGACGGCAAGCAGCTCCGTCAGACCGTCAAGCTGCTCTTCCTTTGGGGTTTCCTCATCGCCTTGCCATTCACGGTGCTCTATGCGCTTTTCCCCGACTGGTTCATCGGGCTCGTCTCCGACCAACCAGGCATCGTCGAGCATGCCAAGCCCTATCATGTCTATCTGGCTGCCATCCCGTTTATCACCTTTGCCGCCTTCCTTTGGGACGGCGTATACATCGGCGCCACCGCATCACGGGCCATACGCAATACCATGCTGATTTCGGCTTTAGGGGTGTTCTTGCCAGCCACACTCCTGTTGATGCCGCATTTCGGCAATCACGGTCTTTGGATTGCCTTCTTACTTTTCATGGTAGCACGAGGCATCAGCATGACACTGATGGCGAAAAAAGCCGTCTACACCATAAGCTAACGCCCTACCAGAAATAGAAGAAACTCACCACACGGCAAAACAACTCACGGTACCATGTCTGAGTCAATTCTAAATCCACATCCTTAGTACGGCTGCGGAACACATGCAGGAAATAAAACAGATTGTGTGAACGCCATTCACGCACCTGCGATTCGATGTCGCGCTGGTTGACAGCCATCTCGGGAGAAACCGTGTCGCGCAAATTCTGCAGAAACGCCCGCATCGCTTCCTTACTCCTAACTAGATAGGAATTCAGAATATGGGTATTGGTTGGACTGATGATGACGTTGTTGCTTTCCATCACTCTTGGGTTTTAAAGACATGTCTTTGGCCAAGCATGAGGAAGAATGCCAAAGCCGCGCCCAAGAAGTCGGAGATGGTCATAGAAGCCCATACACCTGTGAGTCCACTTCCATTAGCATTGACAAAAAGCGGCGGGATAAGATAAATCATAGGGGCAAGGAAGAGCACTTGCCGTGAAAGGCTAGTAACGATGGCAATCCAAGGCTTATCGATGCTTTGGAAGAAATTGGAATTGGTGATGGTAAAGCCCACCAAGGGGAACATCACCAACATGAAACGCATAGCAGGCACGGCAATGTCGATAAGTTCGACATCGGTAGTGAAGGCACGAAGCAAGATTTGAGGAATTGTCAAAGCCAACAAAGCTCCTGCAAGACCTATCAAAACATTCACTTTCAGCGTCAACGTATAAACCGACTTCAAGCGAAGCGGATGTCCTGCGCCATAATTATAACCTGCAATAGGCTGCATGCCTTGGCATACGCCAAGGATGAGCATCACGCTGAGGCTACCGAATGTATTGACGATGCCATAGGCGCCTACGGCCAAATCACCGCCGTAATGGATGAGTTGCCTATTGAGTAAAGCCACCACACCAGAGGCTGCCACGTTCATCAGGAAAGGGCTCATACCAATGAGCAGAATGTTACGGAAGATGTAAAGCTTGGGCTTCCAAGCATGACGACGGAATCGGATGAAAGAGCTACGCTGCAGAAAATGCCACACCGCCACGATACCAGATACCGTCATAGAGATAGTGGTGGCCCAGGCTGCACCGCCGATGCCCCAGTCCAAGACATAGATAAACAAAGCGTCAAGGAAGATATTGAGGATGGCACCGCCTGCCAAAATCCACATCGATTTGGTGGGGTAGCCAGTGGCACGAATTAAACCTGTCAAATTGAAGGTCACGGTAGTCATGAACATGCCAGGCAATACAATATCCATATACTCGCGGGCATAGGCTATGGTGTCGGCCGAAGCTCCAAAAAGAGTCAAGATCTTGTCCATGAATAGATAACCGCCTGTGACGAAAAGGAAACCGAAAATGAAAGTCAGAAGCATGCTGTTGCCAAGAATGTCTTCGGCCCACTTGTAGTCTTTTTTCCCCAACACGATGGACATTCTAGCTGAGGAGCCTACTCCCACGAGCGATCCAAAAGCATGGATGATATTCATGATGGGCATAGTGATAGCCAAGCCAGCGATGGCCAAAGCTCCCACACATTGCCCCAAAAACACTCGGTCAACAATATTATATACTGATGCAATAATCTGGCTTACAATGGAAGGCAAGGCATAAACCCACAACAAATGAGGGATACTCTTCGTCTCTAACTCTCGCGTCCTGTCAAGTTGTTCCATTTTCAGAGAAATTGAAGGCGCAAAAGTAGCAAAAAAGCGCATGCCAAATCCAAACAAATCCGTATTTTTGCAGCTCGTTTCGCCAGCGGAAACAAGCGATAATTTGTAATGAAGGCATTTAAGACTCTGATATTCATATTTTTTGTCCTAATTCTACTGGGTATAGGGTGGTATCTCTTCCCCGCCGAGGGTCTCAGCATCGGCAACTTCAATCTGCGTTTTCCTTCCTATGCCGAAAGCCGCTCACAAGGGCAGGACAACGATGTCAACGTCGATGCCGTTTTGGACAAGGTTAATAAAAGCTTCGAGATGAGCTGTTCGGAGAACGTGCTCGACAGCATACGCTTTTTCCGCGACTACCTGACAGAAAACCCCAATCGTATCTACCTGCCCGACGACGACTACACCTATTTCGACACACTGTTTTCACAACTCCAGCAGGCACGTCCATTGGAGAAGACCTACCGTGTAATGTATTATGGCGACTCCCAAATCGAGATGGACCGCATCTCATCGGTGTTGCGTCAAAAACTGCAGGAGTTTTTCGGTGGTTCGGGTCCTAACATGATCCCTCCCATCCAACTAGTGTCAACCATCTCCGTGTCGCAACATTACAGCAACCTTGGACGTTACATCGTTTATGGCGATGCCACCACCCGCCGTGCACCGCACAACCGCTATGGCGTGATGGCTCAGTTTGCCCAAGTGTTGGGTAGTAGCACTATCTCTTTTTCAAAGACCAACCACTCCAAAGCCTTTGAGAATGCTAAACAGATTTCCACCGTGTCGGTGCTACTAGGTGCCAACAGCGAAGGTTTCAGAGCGACTTTGAAATGCGACACCCTCGTCATAGAGCCTAAGATTTTGCCCGCCAACGACGGCGTTTCGCTCATCACTTGGGACCTTCCCGTCAACATAGCCAAAGGCACCATCACTTTTAATGGCAACGCGCAAATCTATGCAGTTATGCTTGACGGCGAACCAGGCGTAGCTATCGACAATGTAGCGCTACGAGGTTGTGCGGGTAACATCTTCACCCGCATCGACTCAGCCACCATGCGTCAGTCGTTCGACTTGCTTGACACTCGACTGATCATCATGCAATTTGGAGGCAATCGCATGCCCGGCATCACCTCTTTGAAATATATCGCCCCTTATATGAAGGAGCTTGAGCAGCAGATAGAATACATCAAATCTGTTGCCCCCAAAGCCACCTTGCTTTTCATTGGCCCTGCCGACATGGGCAAAAGCTACAACGGCAAGATAGGCACTTGGAAAGGCCTTCCCGAGCTCAACGATTCCTTGAGAGACATGGCCCTACGCAACCACGTCGCTTACTGGGACATGTTCCACGTGATGGGCGGCGAAGGCTCTATGTCACAATGGGTGAAACACAAGCCCGCCCTGGCTGGTCCCGACTACATACACTTCACCCTCTCAGGCGCCCAAGAAATCGGTAGCGACTTGGCTAAATCGTTCACCACTTACTATGATTTCTTTAAGCTTCGCCAACATGTGCCAAGCCAAAAGGTCCTGGAATTTATGCATAAAAACAAAAGCGAAGACTCTATATTGGTGTCGTACAAAAAACTGATGCCCAGCTACCAACCCTTCAAGAACGACTCAAAATGAGAAGATTGTTGACTGTCATCGGAATCCTATTCTATTGCCAGCTGCTTTGCGGGCAAACGCTCCCAAAGCTACGCACCATACCTAGCCATCACTTTGCCCATTTCGAGCGGAACAAACTATTGTTCCCAGGACAGCACGATGCCATGGAGCGTTTTTACCAAAAACTGGATTCTGTGGTAGATCTAAGTGAAGGCGTCGTTAACATCATGCATATCGGAGGCTCACACGTTCAAGCAGGAGTGTTTACCCAACAGTTTCGCGATGACTTACTGAGCATCAGCCTCAACGCACAATGCACACAGAGCTTTGTCTTCCCCTTCACGGCAGGCAGAACCAACAATCCGTCCCATTTCATGGTTAGATCGACAGGGGAATGGAGTTACTGTCGTAATGCCGTGCAGAAAGAAACTGACAAGCGCATGGGCCTTGCAGGTGCCGCCATCACCACCAGTGACGACGATGCTTCTGTCAGCATTATCACCCATTCGAAACGTCCCACCGAACTCACTCCAGTTTTTGAATTCGACAAAGTCACGGTAATCGGCTTCTCGGAAACCGAAGACGTAGTTCCTGTCATCAGCTACAACGACTCCATCCTACATGGCGAATATGATGAATGGAAATCGACCTACACTTTCCAACTCCCCGAACGCTCCGATTCCATATGCATCTGCTTCGACTCGGTACCAGGTGAGTTTACACTCACCGGCATTCTGCTCGAAAATGATTTGCAGGGCGTCAACGTTCATGGCATCGGTGTCAACGGTGCTAGCGTGCCTTCCTACCTGCGTTGCGACGACTTCGAACGCGATCTCGAGCTCATTAAGCCCGACCTCGTCATCTTCGGCATTGGCATCAACGATGCTTCTGAGCCCGATTTCACTAAAGAAGGCTTTAAAGAAAACTATGAGGAGCTAATCCAGATCATCCGCAACGTCAACCCCGACTGTGCCCTGCTCTTTGTGACCAACAACGATAGTTTCAAACGTAAAAGAGTGAAAAGGAAAACCGTTTATGAAGTCAACACCAATGGTAAAGTCGTCGAGCAAGCTTTTATAGAGCTGGCAAAAAAATACGATGCCGCCGTATGGGACCAGTTCGATGTCATGGGAGGTCTTCACTCCATGCGTGATTGGGAAAAGGCTGGGCTGGCCAAAAAAGACAAGGTGCACTTCACCAACGAAGGCTACCAGTTGCTTGGCGATTTGCTGTACAACGCCTTGATTAAAGACTATAGAAACCACTTGAAAAACAAAGCGAGCAAATCCTGACATGTTGACCTTCTCCGAAATAGCACTGGACTTCTTGCAAAAGCTTTTCTCGTTCGACAAAGCCCACCCTCTACTTTTCACCCAATTCTATTTTTGGGCCTTTTTCGCCATTGTGTTTGCAGTATTCTGCTTGGTAAAAAACAAGTGTCTGTTGCGAAACACTTTTTTGTTTTTCGTCAGCTTGTTTTTCTATTACAAGACCAGCGGGCTTTTTATTTTAATACTGATTTTCATTACTTTATACAATTTCTTCGCGGGGAAATGGATGCACACCCGAAAGAAAAACGGAAGCCGCAACTTCGTATTGGCCCTTAGTGTCATCGTCAACCTTTCGATCCTGTGTTATTTCAAATATGCCTATTTCCTCACCGATGTGGTGAACAACCTCACAGGCCTTGATTTCCATGTGTTCGACGTGTTTTCATGGGTCGGCAATGAAATTACCGGAACCAACCGCTTCAGCGTCGACGACATTCTTTTGCCAGTAGGAATCTCGTTCTATACCTTCCAGGCCATCAGCTACATCATGGATGTGTATCGAGAACGTATCGAGCCCGTCAGAAACATCTTCGATTTTGGGTTTTATGTCAGCTTCTTCCCTCAGCTAGTGGCTGGTCCCATTGTGCGTGCTAATGAGTTTATCCCCCAGCTCCACAAAAAATACTTCCTAAGCCGCAAACAATTCGGCATAGCCATTTTTTGGATCATGAATGGTTTGGTGAAGAAAATCGTGCTGAGCGACTTCATCGCCATCAACTTCATCGACCGAGTTTTCGAGCAGCCCTTGCTTTACACCGGTTTTGAGAACCTCATGGCTTTGTTCGGCTATTCGCTACAAGTATATGCTGACTTCTCGGGTTATACCGACATCGCCATCGGCGTGGCCATGCTCATGGGATTTTACTTGCCCAAGAACTTCAACTCTCCATACAAAGCCAAAAACCCAGGAGAGTTTTGGAAACGCTGGCATATCTCTCTTTCACGCTGGTTGCAGGATTACCTCTACATCCCGTTGGGCGGCAACCGTAACGCCACCTTCGGCACGTTCTGCATCATCATCGTCATTGCAGCCATTGCCACTTTCCTTTCAGGCAGCTGGTGGGTCGGCTTAGGCATTGGCATTACGGCAGTAATCCTTGCATTGGTGGCCATCTTCAAACCCGAAAAACGGAAGAAGATCACCACCAATATCAACGCCATGGATACCATGTTGCTTGGGGGTCTTTGGCATGGTGCTTCATGGAATTTCATGATTTGGGGCGGTCTCAACGGCATTGGCATAATCTTCTATAAATTCTGGCGCGACTGGAGTGTATATGGACGCACCCTGTTCATCCTAATCGCCACCATTGCTCTTCGTATGCTGTGCCTCTTTGTCCCTCAACCCGTGTTCAATGTACTCTTCGTTTGGTGCGCCATCATTTTGGTCGGCAACATCATTCGTATGATCTACAACCTGTGTGGCGGTAAAAAGGCTTGGCAATGGTTACAGGATGCATGGGCCATCTTCCAGACCTTTACCTTCATCACGTTCACCCGTTTGTTCTTCCGTAGCGGTTCCAACCTCAACCCTGCCGAAGCCAATGAAACCGCATGGAACACTGCAAAAAGCATGGTCAATCAGATGGGAAGCCACTGGCGTTTAGAACAGATTCCAGAGATTGCCTACCATTACCGTAACGTATTCATCCTGATTCTCATAGGTTTAATCATCCATTGGCTGCCTGAGAATTTCAAACGACGTTACCGTATCTGGTTTGCCAAGATGCCCCTGTTGGTCATGGCCATTGTTTGTGCTATCATTGTGTTCATCATCTACCAGTTTATCACAGCCGACTTGCAGTCTTTCATCTATTTCCAATTCTAATTGCTATCTTTGCGTCATGGACAACCTCAACATCGCATACATACAAGCCAACCTCATCTGGGAGGATAAGGCCGCTAATTTGGAGCATTTCGGCCAGTTGTTGGAGCAAGTGCATCCTGGCACCGACCTGATTCTCATGCCCGAGACCTTCACCACGGCCTTCCCTGTCGACCCAAAGCAGTTTGCTGAAAAAGAAGACGGCCCCACGATGCAATGGCTGCATCAACAGGCCAAGACCAAAAAGGCGGTCATCTGCGCCACCTTCCCTCTTGATATTGAGGGACATTATTACAACAGCCTGGTTTGGACGCGTCCTGATGGCAGTTATGAGCTCTATTTCAAGCGGCACACCTTCACCATGGGCGGCGAGGACAAGTTGGTTGAACGTGGCGAAAAACAACTGATTGTAGAACTTAACGGCTGGCGTATTAGGCCCATGGTATGCTACGACATCCGCTTCCCCGTTTGGGCACGCAATCGTTTTGAAAACGGGGCGTATGAATATGATTTGGCGTTCTATCTCGCCAATTTCCCCGATTCAAGGATGATTGTTTGGAACACGCTTTTGGTGGCCCGTGCCATCGAAAACCAAGCCTATTGGATCGGCGTGAACCGAGTCGGCGAGGACGCCAACGGATTACATTATAGCGGCGAGTCGCAGGTCATCAACTCTAGAGGAGAGGTCATCTCCAAGGCCGAGCCTTACCAAGAAGCCGTGCTACACTGCACCTTGGATCACGAGAAGCTGCAGCGTTTCAGACAGAAGTTCCCGCTTGGTCCCGACTGGGATTCTTTCACCATAAAAATATGATGCCATGACCCTGTCTGTTTTCTCCGACGAATACTACATGAAACAGGCCTATCAGGAGGCTCAGCAAGCCCTTGAAGCCGATGAGATTCCTATTGGTGCTGTAGTGGTATGCAATAATAAAGTCATCGCACGAGCGCATAACCAGACCGAGACGCTCAACGACGTGACGGCTCATGCCGAGATGCTGGCCATCACCGCTGCTGCCAACGCCTTGGGCGCAAAATATTTGGATGAGTGTACGTTATATGTCACCTTGGAACCCTGTCCCATGTGCGCTGGCGCTTTATGCCATGCTCATATCGGCAAGGTTGTATGGGCTGCAGATGACCCCAAGAATGGCTTCTCACGCTTCGGCAAGATGCTGCATCCCAAGACAAAGACAGAAACTGGCGTGATGCATGACGAATGCCTCACCTTGCTGACGGACTTCTTTAAACGGAAACGATGAAAAGGAGGTACCCGCTAAGCGGGCATCTCAGTCGTTATTCATCCTCCTCTTCGTTGGACTCTGGCAATTCCTCTATATCGCTAGAAGAGGCTTCTGGCTCTGAAACCTCATCATCCACTTCATCTTCTTCTATTTCCTTTATGGTTGAAGGTATCTTTTGTCTCGGCGTTTCACCAGGGTTTTCATAGTAGCCTGTTTTTTTCTTGGTATATTTACGGATCACGAACAAGAGTGCTGCAAAAAACAGCGCCACAAATGCTTCCCAGAATTCCGTAAAATATTTCCAGACCACACTACATAGTTCTTCGATACGGTTCTTTTTCCTGTCTACAGAATTCACTTCTACAGTCACTGACAATGTATTTGTCCATTGGGTGCCGTCAATTTCCAAAAAGTCTTTGGTTGAAGAAAACTCAACTTTTGCGCTAACCTTAAACACTCCTATTTTTTTAGGTTTCAAGGAAAACGAAGCCGCTGTGCTACTTGAGGAGGACACAGGGACAATTTGTGGCGTATCAGGATCGACGATGAAATCAGATGCACGAGGGGTAACACGAGCGTAAGCGCGAACATCGGCAGGCGCAACAAAGAGAGAGTTGTAAACCTCTGTTGTGTCTTTCTCCGGAAGGGTTTCGGGCAACCCTATCCGAACCGTCATCTGGCCCTCGCTATCTTTATCTATAAGTTGAGAGGCTCCCAAACGAACTTCGTATTTATTCTTATTAATGGTCGAATTGTCTCCTTTTACGCCACCGGGAGCCGGAGCATAACACAGAGGCCCCCTATCAGACGGGGTATCTTCATGGACAGCGGTCGGCTCATAAGGATTTTCATCATCTACAAGGGCAGGCGTTTCCTCACTTGTGCATCCAACTACTTCTTGTTCTTGTTCGGACGGTTTTGGCGAACAACCGACTATAGCCATACTCAAAAGAAAGGCTAT
>DBXU01000097.1:21374-49700 GCA_002310075.1 Bacteroidales bacterium UBA1204
TTAGAAGTCTTAGTCTTCAGATATTTCACTCATCATGGCGCGGTAGGCAGAGAACACATTGGCACGCGATAGGTAGCCCAAGTACTTTCCTTCTTGGATGACGGGGATGTTGTATTTGCCCGACTTCTGGAATTTATGTACAATCTCTTCCATTGGCTCATCAGGGTGGATGACATAATCGGGTAGCACCGCGTAGTTTTGTATCGATTGGTCATAATGACTCGAATCGAAGAGTATGGCACGTACGTCGTCGAACAGCACATGGCCACAGAAAAAGCCTTCCTTGTCGACCACGGGAAAGATATTGCGCTTCGACGACGACACCAATGGCAACAGGTCACCAAAAGAGCAATTGGGGTCAATTGGGCTGAAGTTAGTCTCAATCAACTGATTGATGGCCATCATGTTGAGGATGCTTTTGTCCTTGTTATGTGTCACCTCAACACCCTTTTCAGCCACGGCATTGGTATAGATGGAATGGTTGAAGAACAACCTGTTGATGGCGTAGGCCAAGGCCGAGACAATCATCAAAGGCACAATGAGAGCATAGCCATTGGTGATTTCAGCGATGAGGAAGATACCTGTTAGCGGTGCATGAAGCATGCCCGCCACCAAGCCACTCATGCCCACAAGGGCAAACTTGGCGGGGTCCAACTCAGCGATACCCAGATAGTTAACCAAAGTGGCAAAAAACAACCCAGTGAAAGCTCCTATGAATAGTGCAGGAGCAAAGGTGCCACCCACACCGCCTGCACCAAAAGTGAAAGCCGTGGCGAAGGCTTTCAGCAATATCATCCCTGCAAAGAGGATGATGACCACCAAGTCCATGTTCTTGAATTGCGCAAACCAGGGGTTGCCGAACACAGGGCTGTAGTCGCCTCGCAGGGCCAAGTTGATGGCCTCGTAACCCTCTCCGTAAAGGGCAGGGAAAAGGAAAATCAGGATACCCAATAACGATCCACCAATGAGGAAACGCATCCAAGGCGACTCCACTTTCTTGAAACGCTTCTCCACAGTGAAGGTCACCTTCAAAAAATAGGCCGACACCAGACCCGCGAAGAGGCCCAGCAGCACATAATACAAGGCATTGGATGGGATGAAGCCCTCGGTGATGGCAGCGGGGTATTCCACCGTCTGGCCCAAAAACCAATAGGCAGTCAAGATGGCGACAAACGAGGAACAGATGATAGGCACCAAAGCAGTGAGCGACAGGTCAATCATGAACACCTCAAGAGCGAAGACGATGCCTGTGATGGGAGCCTGGAAGATGGCAGCTAGGGCCGCCGCGCCACCCATGCCGATGAGCAGTATGGTATGTTTGTAGTCGAGTTTCAGCAACTGTGCGATATTGGATCCTATGCTGCCACCTGTCGACACAGAGGGACCTTCCAATCCCACCGAGCCACCAAAGCCGACAGTGAGGGCGCTGGTAACGATGCTCGACCAAGTGCTGCTGCGGTCCACATTGCCTTTGTTCTTCGAGATAGCATAAAGGATGCCAGGAATACCGTGACCGACATCTTTCTTCAGGATGTACTTGCAGAACAAGATTGTCAGCAGGATACCTATGGCGGGGCAAATGAAATAAAGGATGTGGGAATAGTTGAACTGTGCATTGATGACAACATCACGGATGCCGTGTGCCAACTTCTTAATGATGACAGCGGCTGCTCCGGCCAAAAAACCTGTAGGGATGCTGAGCAAAAACATGAAACGGCGATCCGTCATGTGTGTTGCACGCCAATCGTTGAACTGGTCAATCCATCCGTTAAGTTTGTCTTTTAACACGGTTTCTGTCGTTTTACGGCTGCTAAAATAGGAAAAAGTAACGCACAAAGAAAAAAGAAATGACTTTTTCCCTATTTTCGCAGCATAAACAAATCAGCATGAAAATCGTCAGCTACAACGTGAATGGCATCCGTGCAGCCATCAACAAGGGCCTGCTGCAATGGATCCAAGACTACCAACCCGATGTGCTTTGCTTCCAAGAGCTCAAGGCTACGCCCGACCAAATCCCATTAATGGACTTCGAGATGATGGGCTATCACCATTATTGGTTTCCAGCTCAAAAGAAAGGCTACAGCGGCGTAGGTCTCATCACCAAACAAGAACCCGACAAGGTGGTCTATGGCATGAACGAACCCTTGTATGACAACGAGGGCCGCTTCCTTCGCGCCGACTTCGGCGACTTGTCAGTGGTCAGCGTCTACCATCCATCAGGCACTACGGGAGACGAGCGTCAAGCCTTCAAAATGGAATGGCTCGACTTCTTCCGCAAATACGTTAATGAGCTAAGAAAAGAACGCCCCAACCTTGTGCTCTCTGGCGACTACAACATCTGCCACGAGGCCATCGACATCCACAACCCCAAGTCGAACGCCAACTCGTCAGGCTTCCTGCCCGAAGAACGTCAGTGGATGACCGACTTTCTCAGCGACGGCTACATTGACTCGTTCCGTCACCTGGTGAAAGAACCCAACCATTACAGCTGGTGGAGCTTCCGTGCTGGCGCTCGTCAGAAAAACCTCGGTTGGCGCATCGACTACCACATGGTGACCGACAACCTCGAAAACCACATCGCCGGTGTCGACATTCTGCCCGAGGTAATGCATTCCGACCACTGCCCCGTCGTACTGGATTTGGAATGATTTTGAAAAAGTCTTGCTCCAGTTTCGAGAAAAACTGTACTTTTGCAGCGGATTTCTTTCCGATGGCCTAATAGTTCAAGGGATAGAACGGAAGTTTCCTAAACTTTAAATCTAGGTTCGAGTCCTAGTTGGGCTACCATACCAAAGCAAATAATTGATCGTCAGTTATTTGCTTTTTTTGTTTTCTCTCCGAACAAACAATAAAAACACAAAAAAGCCGTTCTATATTCAGTAAATTCGTAATTTTACGGCCTTAAACCTCATCATTGTCATGAATAGACTTAAGTATTTTACACTCCTCATAGCCTCATGGCTCCTCTCCTCGTCCGCTTTTGCCCAAAGCGACATCTCCATCGGCAACTGGCGCACCCATCTGCCCTATCAAAAAGTCATTAAAGTCGAACAATTTGACGGCAACATCTATGCCGCCACCGAATACGAATTGTTTTTCTATGATGCTGAAGACAATTCCATCAACATACTTAACAAAATCAATGGCTTGTCTGACATTGGCATCAGCACCATTGCCTACAATGACAGCCAACGCAAGCTGTTCGTGGCTTACACCAATGCCAACGTCGACATTATTGACACCGAGAGCAACGTGACCAATATGAGCGACATCAAGGACAAGACCATACTCGGCAACAAAACCATCAACAACGTTCATATGAAAGGTGATTTGGCCTATGTGGCTTGTGGTTTCGGCATCGTGGTCTTCGACATGAAGAAAGAAGAGGTGAAAGAGACCTATTATATCGGCGACCAAGGCGACCCCGTCAATGTCAGCGACGTCGCCTTCTTCAACGGAAAGATTTACGCCTCCACAGACCAAGGCGTTTATTATGCTGCTGCCAATGACCCTCAGCTGACCAACTATGCCTCATGGCATTTCGACTCCAGCCCTATCCACCCGCACTTCGCATATACCGAAATGGAAGTGTTTAATGGAAAACTGTATCTGAACTTCGATGGCGGCTTCAAACAAGACACACTTTTCGTCTACAATGGCGCAAGCTGGGATTATTGCCTTACCGGAACACCCGACCAAAGGTATGAGCTTCGTGCTTATAACGATTGGTTTATCATTACACATCGATATCATACCACCATCTACGACAAAAACTTGAATGAAGTCTTGAAAATCCATTCTCCAGGTGGCGCCATCGAACCCTTATCGACTTTCCGTACAACCGATGGTGCGTATTGGATTGGCGACACCAAACGTGGGTTGATAAAAACCACAGACGGATGGAATCATACGGACGTTTTGCCGAATGGACCATACTCGAAAAATGTCTTTGAGCTTCAAGCTTGTGGCGATCAGGTTTGGATGGCTACCGGAGGTCATGCACCCGATTGGAGCAAGCGTTATATGAAACAAGGCGTAGCTCGTTTCAACGGGATGTGGACCTCTTTCCATAACACCAACACACCAGAGATGGCCAACTTTTCGGATTATACCTGCACTGCCACGAACCCTAAAGACCCCTCTGTGACTTATGTCGGCACTTGGGGCTATGGCGTATTGAAAATCAAAGACGATGAAGTCGTAGAAGTGTACAATGCTGACAACAGCACTTTGGAGTATTGGATCAAAGACCCCAATCTGATTAATATCAGTGGCTTGGCCTTCGACAGCAAAGGCAATCTTTGGGTGGCCAACACGGGTGCCAACAACCTGCTTTCCGTCATGGATCCTTCTGGCAATTGGCGTTCCTTCAACTTAGGAAGTAGCCTCAGCGGCATCGACATCGCCAACTTGATGGTGGATGCCAACAACTATAAATGGATCATCAGACGTAGTGGGGCCGAAAACAAAATCATCGTGTTTAACGACAATGGAACCCTCGACAACCCAAGCGATGACCGAGTTGTCACGCTCAACAACGCCACAGGAGTAGGCAACCTACCGGGCGCCGTCAACTGCATGACGGTAGACAACAGCGGACAAGTGTGGGTAGGCACCGACAACGGCCCCTGCCTGTTTTCAGATACCAAGAAAATCTTTAACGGTTCCAACTACGACGCCACACAGATAAGAGTACCTCGTAACGACGGCACTGACCAATTCGATTGGCTATTCGACAACTCCAACGTGCTTTCCATGGCCGCCGATGGAGCCAACAACATCTGGTTTGGTCTCGAATCTGGTGTCTATCTGATGTCGTTCAAAGACGGCGTTTCCGAAGTGCACTATTTCAACACCGACAACAGCCCTCTGCTCGACAACTCAGTAACCTCCATGGCTATCGATAATAGTGGCGAGGTCTTCTTTGGCACCAACGAAGGCATCGTTTCCTATCGCAGTGAAGCATCAACCCCAGAGCCAGAGATTAGCAATGTGGTAGCTTATCCCAACCCCGTAAGACCTGGATATAATGGATATGTCGGCATTAAAGGATTGGTTGAAAATACATTGGTCAGAATCACCACAGTCGATGGGGCCTTCGTCACCGAGATGATGTCGGAAGGCGGTCAGGCCATCTGGGATTGTACTGATATTAAGGGTAACAAAGTCACCCCCGGCGTTTATTTTATCTTTGTTAGCACCAAAAGTGGCGACCACCGCTTTGCCACCAAGATTCTCGTGATGAACTGATGGACGACAAGACACAAGGCGTCGTAGTACAATCCTTGCGTTATGGCGACTCCAGCCTAATCGTTAAGGTGTTTACTCGCAGCCAAGGCATACAATCCTACATGGTAAAAGGGGCTTTCAACCATAGCTCCAAAAGCCGAGCGGCTCTTTTCCAAAACTTAAACATCATCCATTTCGTGTCGCACAGCAAGCCCAATGGAGGAGCCTTGGGGTATCTGAAAGACGTGCAGCTTGCATATGTGTATCAAAGCATTCCGTTCGAAATCAAAAAAAGCGCCATCCTGATGTATGTCGCCGAACTGCTCTCAAAAACACTGACCGGACAAGAGAAAAACGAGCCATTGTATGATTTCATCATCCGTTCCATGGAATGGCTTGACCTGGTGGATTGCGATTACGCCAACTTCCCTTTGTATTTCACCATAGAACTGACACGTCATCTGGGATTCTACCCGCACACCAATTATCAGCCAGAATACCATTTCGACATGTTGGAAGGTTTGTTTGTCCACGACGCTCCACCTCATCCCTATTACCTTGATGCTGACGACGCCTCTTTATTGGCTCGTTTTCTTGACACAGGCATCGACACGGCCTGCCTCCTACCGCTTCAAGTAACGCAACGGCGCGACTTGCTGGAGGGCATCATCACCTTCATGCGCCTGCACGCCCCAGTCATGAAAAACTTCCAATCACACGAAGTGCTAAAGGCCGTGCTACAATAAAAAAAGCCAACCCGAAAGTTGGCTTTTTAAGTTTAAGGTCATAATCGCTTAACGCAACTCCAAAGAGGTTTGGCCTACCAACTTACCGTTTTGGTCATACACATCGATGAAGTAAAAACCCGGCATCAGTTCATAGGCCGAAGGCTTGACGTAATAAGCACGAACATCAGTACTCTTGTTGTCATAATTGACACGCACCTTTTCAGTAAACTGCAGGGTTTCGCCATTCGACTGGAACGAATACTCGTCGCCAGATCCTTTACAAATAATCGACTTGGATGGGTCAGCAATACGGATGTAGAACAACTTGGTGCCTGGTTGTACCAAATCGTTTTGCGCTAACGTGAAGTTCATTCTGATTCTCTCGGCGCGATTGGCCTTGTCGGTTTCAGTTTCCTTGTTGCCACCTTTAAAACGCACTGCATCAGCACTTAAATTAACAATCTTCAACGTTGAAGCCTGGTTGACCTTATTAGCCAACTCTTCTTTCTGACGGGTCAAGTTGGTGTTCTGCCGACGTTCGGCCTGGAACTCCTCACGAATACGTTCGTTCTCAGCCACAAGTTCCCTGTTAACGGTGTACAGCGAGTCCATCTGGCGGACATACTTTTGTGAAATAGCCTGAAGAGCCGTAACTTTCTGCTTGATGCGGTTATAGTCCCATTGGGAATCAAGAAGTTTCTTGATCTCAACGGCGTCGGCTTGGATGATACTATCCTTTTCGGCCAACTCTTGGCTCAATTCACCATAACTGTCTTTCAGCTCATTGTGAACTTTCAACAAGCTGTCGACCTCGGCTTGGAAATCCTGTCGTTGCATTTCCTTCTCGGCTTCAAGTTCTTTCAAATCGCCCTTGACAGAACCCAACTTCAAGAAGAGCCCAATAATACCTGCTGCCAACAAGCCAAGGATGACATACAGCCAAATGGGGGTTTTGGTTTTAGCTTTGTTTTCTTGATCCATATTACTCTATTTTTTATGTTAATACTTCAAAATCACACCGCAAAAATAATAAAACTCATCAAAACTAAAACAGAAATTATTTTTCTGCTTCAATCACAGGTTCAACTTTAGCCCTAGGGATGCTGACAGAAATGTACTGTCCAACCACCTCAATATAAACGACCAAACGTCGCTTGTCCCTCACCGACTCAAGCCTTCCAACCAGTCCGTGCATAGGTCCGCTAGTGATTCTCACCAACTGTCCTTTCTTCAATTCGGTTTGAAGTACATTCGCTTCGCTCATTCCTTCCTGATCCTCCACATAGCGTTTGATGGCGACGATTTCGTTTTCAGGTACGACCACCGCCTTTCGCTCAAAACTGACAAATCGAACCACGCCATAAAGCCCCAATATCGTAAGGTGCTCCTTTTCACTCGACCGGACGAAAACATAGGATTTGAACAATGGCTCTTCGACTTTCTTACGTCTGTCGCTCCACTGTTTAACACGTATAACCAACGGAAGGTAAGCCTCCATCCCCAAATCCTCAAGTTGGGTCAGGACTTTCTTCTCAGACCGCGATCTGACATACAAGGCATGCCAGTGTCTCTCCGTGTTATCCATTTCAGATTACTTCTTTTTCTTCAAGAAACCTCTCCGCTTCCTTGTCTCTTCGCTGATTCCATAATAGCTGCCGCTGTCACCATATTTCCCATAGTTACCATAGCCATAACCGTAACTATACTTACCATAACCATAGCTCTTGCCTGTTTCAACGCCATTGATGATGATCGAAATCGGCAATTCACGCTCCTCAAGGTCTTTGATGATATTGCCAAAAATATTCTTATTGGTAACACCTTGACGCACGACGAAAAGGTTGACATCCGTGTGGCGCATCAACAATAAAGAATCGGTCACCAAACCAATAGGAGGCGTGTCGATGATGATATAGTCATAACTTTCCTTCAGCAAAGTGAAAAGTTCGTTGGTTTTCTCCGATGCGATAAGCTCAGCAGGGTTAGGGGGTAACGGGCCGCTCGTGATGATATCAAGATTGGGGATCTGGGACGTGCATTGGATGATGTTTTCCAAAGATTCCTTATTGGAAAGGTAAGAACTCAAACCCACGTTGTTCGTTAAGCCAAACTCTTGGAACAATCTAGGTTTGCGCATGTCGAAGCCAAGCAACACTGTCTTCTTTCCATACAAGGCATAGATGGAAGCAATGTTGATACTGTTGAAGGTCTTACCGATGCTCTGCATATCGCCGGTAACCAAAATGGTGCTCTTTGCCTTGCCCTGTGTCAAGAACTCGATATTTGTACGTATAGAGCGGAAAGATTCGGCAATAGGTGATTTGGGGCTGTTGATGACCACAAGTGGATTCTTGTCGCTGGCTTGAGCCACCTGTCCAATGATTGGATAATGCGTCAGTTTTTCAACATCCTTCCGATCGTTGATGCTCACATTAAAGAAATCCTTCAGGAACAGATACAAAGCAGGGATCAACAAACCTAAAATAAAAGCGATCAGATAGTTCATCGAGGTACGTGGCGATACCTTATACGTTCTTTCCAAACGCGCCTCGTCGATGATTTCATTGTCAGGGGTATTAGAAGCTTTCAGAATTTGTGCTTCAGCACGACGCTGCATCAAGTATTTGTATGTATCATCGTTGAAATCGAAGTCACGTTGATAATTGATGAGTTGCTGTTGTTTCCCAGGAAGCAATCGGGACTCGGATTCAAGAGAATTAATACGCCTGTCTATTTCTTTAAGACTCATCTCCGCATTCTCCACCAGATTGTTAACATTCTCGAGAAGCGCCTTCTTTGTGGTGACAATCTGTTCGTTAAGCTTCACGATCTGAGGGTTCTGTTCTGTCAGGGTGAGCGATTGGGTAGCCTTGGTTTGAGAAAGGCTTACCAGGTCTCTGGCCAACTGATTAAGCAAGGGATCGTTGATACCCATGGTGCTTGGGGCGGCAAGGTTTTCAGGATCATCAATTTGCACTCTGATGTAATCCTGCAGCTTCTTATAAATCTTTACGTTAACAGCCATCTCCGACCTTTCCTTGTCTAACGCACGCAGATTGGTATAGACTTGGTTCGCCTGCAAATCAAGGTTCATAAGGTCGTTTCGCGTACGGAAATCCTTCAATTCTCTTTCCGACTCGCTTAATGAAGCCTGGATGCCCGTCAGCTCACTATCGATAAACTCGATCGTATTCTCTGAAACCATGTTCTTTTTCTCCAGTCCACGGCTGACATATTCTACCATCAAAGTGTTGACAAAGTCGACTATCTTCTGCTTGTTCTCACCATTCTTGGTAATCGACAGCACCGAAGACTGCTTGCTAGTAGGGCTCACCGAGAAAGAGCTCATTTGTTTGTTTAAGCTTGAATAGCTGTTCAGCCAAAACGACAGCTTACGGTTTTTGTCAACTTTAGGATTATGGTTGTCGTTCAATACGATACAAAATCTGTTGTAACCATTGTCTACCCACTCTCCTTGCTTGCAAACGTTGGTCACGTCTATGATTTCAGGATGACTTTCAATAGTCTTCGAAAGAAGAAAATCGTATTTGCACAAATGCTCGGCAGAGGCATGTAAAGTGATCTTGTCTTCTTCCAACGAGATGTTATACACAAGGTCAACGGCTTGAGGTACGCTACGGTCAATCTCAACGGTAAAAGGCGAAACCTTGTAAAGCTCTGATGCAGCAATGCGCCCCTTCTCCATATAGGTAACCTCCAAGTTCATCTTACGGATGACTCGGTCAGTAAGGGAATATGACTTAAGTATGGCAATTTCATTGTCTACATTTTGGTAATTGCCATAGCTCATATTCGTCATGATAGATGTCGCATCAAAAGTAGACCTGTCTTCTTTGATGAGTACCGTGCCTGTGGTTTGATACACATTTGCAGAATAACGATTGATAAGGAAACCCGCCACTAATGCGACAAGAACACAAATGGCAAAAAGATACCAATGATCCAAGAAGGTATATATCAATTGCTTGATATCTATGCTTTGCTCCTCATTTGTTCGCTGAGAAAACGAGGTTTGTTTTTCGTTCGACATGATTATCTAGGATTGGTTTTTCTAAAGATGCTATACAACGTCACGCCCAAAGTGACGATAGAGATGGCTGTGGAATAAGGGAATGTGGTAAAGCCCCACTGCTTGATTTTAAGCGGTTCCACATAGATAATGTCGTTGGGTTTCAAGTAATAGTAAGGTGATGTAAGAATGTCGGCCGAACCCATGTCGACAGTGACGACCTCAGAACCATTATCGGTCTGGCGGATGATTTTCACCGCGTCATTTTTAGCAAAATTGGTCATGTTCCCAGCCATCGCAACTGCCTCAAACAAATTGATCTGCGATTGATAGACCTTATACATGCCAGGCTTCACCACTTCACCCAAGACTGTAAGGTTAAAATTGGAAAGCTTTACGATAAGCGTGGTCTGATTGAAGTATTTGTTGAGCATCTCTTGCATCTTGTCCTTTGCGCCGTCCACTGTCAAACCTTTTAATTCAATCTTTCCCGTCAAGGGCAACTCGATGCAGCCCTGTTCATCCAAAGTATAGGACTGCAGATAGATGCTAGCATCCGTTGACATATTAGCTCTCAGGTTGTTGTCGCCCGTCAGTGATGCTACGCTCTTTTCATCAATGTTGTTGATGATGCGGATGAAGAGGTTGTCACCCGGCTGCAATTTATAGTCAACAGTGCGTTCGTTGACATAATTGACAGATTGGCTTTCGGTGGCCATCTGCACATCTTTCAGATAAAGCATCTTCTTTTGGGGGACGCATGAAGCAAAAGACAAAAGCAGCGCGACAACTGCCAAACCTATCCAATTATTTGAACGATTATTCTTCATATCTTTATTTCACTAATTCTTGTTGTTGACCAAAGAAAGCTCCTTCACACCCATCAACGGAGTAATCGGCATCCTGTTTTCCATCTGGAAACGGTACTTACCTTTTTCGGTGAGCTGCAGTTCCTTGTTGATGGGTAATTCGAAGGTGTAACACCCGTCCTTCAACTCAGAATTCCATTGGCCTTCAGCATCTTTCAACTTAAACTTGTACCCTTTGCTACGGTAAGGCGTTCCTTCTTCGTCAAAAACGTTGAACACCATCGAGATATAGTCAAACGGATAGTCATCGGTAAAACTGAGCTTGGCTGTCAAGTCATAGGTGCAACCTTCTTGGATTTCGATGTCGTTATACACATAATCGAAGCGCTCCCAAGAATTGTTAAAGAAATCGCGATGCAAAAGACAGGCATTGTCTTTACGCAGATCGCATCCCATCATGCATAAGCAACATGCTAATACAAATAACACTCTTTTTCCCATAGTACTTAAAAATCGTGCAAATATACTATTTTCTTTGGACTTTGCTGCCATATACCGCTAGTTTTCCAGAAAATTGGAAAAATTGGTTGAAAAAAGTCCCAATGCGTTTCGGCAATCAAAAAAACCATTATTTTTGTAAATCACGACACAAGTATGAGAACGAACAATAACAACCTGACATCCAGAAAATTCCTTATCATGGGAGTTTTCATTGCCATTGGTTTGGTTTATATTATCCGATTGTTTACACTTCAAGTGCTCGACAGGTCGTATGTGGCCATGGCCGACAACAATGCCTTGCGTTTCGTCACCCAATATCCTGCAAGAGGAAAGATGTATGATCGCAACGGTAAACTATTGGTTTTCAACGAGGCGGTTTATGATTTAATGGTGATTCCCAAACAAACCATCATCAAAGACACGCTTGACCCGTTTTACCCCTTCGACACACTCGGTTTTTGCATGTTACTTGACATCGACAAGGCGTCTTTCATCGAACGCATGGACAAGGCCAAGAAAGAGTCATACCTGAAGCCGTCCACTTTTATGACCCAAGTCTCCAAAGAGAACTATGCTCATATCGCCGAAGTGTTATACCGATATCCAGGCTTTTATTTCCAAACCCGTACTGTAAGGCATTATCCAGAAGCCATTGCCGCACACACATTAGGCGACATTGGCGAGATCAGCCAGGCAGAGCTTGACAAGGACAAAGAAAAAGAAAACTACTACCGCCAAGGCGATTATGTCGGGAAATCTGGCATCGAAAAGTCGTATGAAAAAGAACTGCGTGGTGTGAAAGGCCTTAAGGTGATGATGGTGGATGTGCACAACCGGGAGATGGGAAGCTATATGGACGGACAGCTCGACAAAGACCCTGTTGCCGGAAAAGACATCTACCTCGGACTCGACGCAGAGCTCCAAGCCTATGGCGAAAAGCTGATGGTAGGCAAAATAGGCTCTATTGTCGCCGTTGAGCCTTCGACAGGACAGATCCTCGCCTTTGTCACAAGCCCCACCTACGACCCCAACCTACTCGTAGGCCGTGAGCGAGGCAAACATTACCAAGAGTTGCAGGAAGACCCGATGAAGCCATTAATCAACAGAGCTATCAGCGGTACCTATCCCCCTGGATCCACTTTCAAGACCGTCGTAGGTATGATTGCCATGCAGAGTGGCAGCATCACCCCAGCCACCTGCTTCCATTGTGCCGGCCCCGGCTCATTGCCCATCAAATGCACCCACCATCATGGCAGCAGCCCCAATTTCGCCAACGCCATCATGAACTCATGTAACCCCTATTTCTACGAGTCGTTCAAAGCCACCATCAACAATCCCAAATTCGGTAACATCAAGAACGGTTACCAATATTGGAAGGACATGACCTACAAGATGGGGCTGGGGCACAAGTTCGAAACCGACATCCCTTATGAACGATCCGGCAACATCCCCTCTAGGGAATATTACGACCGCATGTACAACGGACAATGGAACTCTGTGACCATACGTTCTTTGGGCATCGGCCAAGGCGAGGTGCTCGTGACACCCTTGCAGCTCTGCAACATTGCTGCCATGATTGCCAATGAAGGCTACTACTATCCTCCCCATCTAATCAAGTGTTTTGGCGACACGACAGCCATCCCCGAGGTGATGACCACACGCGTTGACCCAGGCATCGATGCGAGACATGTCAGGGTGATGAAAGCCGGTTTGCGCACCGTATTCAGCGGGCCTGCCGGCACGGCCCGACGTTACGAGATGAGCGACATCCCACAATGCGGCAAGACTGGCACCGCCCAAAACCCACACGGCAACTATCACTCCAACTTCATCGCCTTTGCACCTGCCGATCACCCTAAAATCGCCCTTGCCGTGATAATCGAAAACGGCGGATACGGTGCTACTTGGGCAGCTCCCATAGCCAGCCTTATGATCGAAAAATACATCCGGGGTTACAGCGAACGCGAAGATTTGGAGAAACGAATGATGGAAGGCAGAATATCTTATAAGAACGAACGATGAACGAAAGAAATAGTATCATAGGAAAAATCGACTGGGTGCTCGTTGCCATTTATTTCGCCCTCGTGCTGATAGGCTGGTTCAGCATCTTCTCTGCCAAATATGACGAGATGCACCCCAGCATCTTCGACCTCTCACAAGTGTATGGTAAACAGCTGATTTGGATAGGAGCGGCGTTGTTGGTGGGCTTCGTCATCCTATTGATCGACGCCAAGTTTTTCAACGCCTTCTCTTTGTGGATTTATATCATTGTTTTAGTCAGCTTGTTCATGGTATTGGTGTATGGTAAAGCCACCAAAGGCGCCACCTCCTGGATTGACTTGGGAGGAGGTATCAAATTCCAGCCCTCAGAATTTGCCAAAATGGCTACGGCATTGGCATTGGCAGGCTATCTCGGACGTCTCGATACCGACTTGCAAAAACGTAAGAATCAAATTGTTGCCATCACCCTTATCCTTATTCCTATGGCACTAGTGTTGCTCCAAAACGACACAGGTTCAGCCATCGTTTTTGTTTCGTTCATCCTAGTTCTCTATCGTGAAGGTTTGCCTGGTGCAGGATGGGTCATGGTAGCAGGCGTGACTGCGATACTACTCTTCGTATTCACCTTGGTTTGGTCGCAAAAAACGATGTATATCATCTTGGGCAGCCTGACACTCCTTGCAGTTATCTATTACTTGGTAACCAAAAAGAAAGGCATCGCCAAAATGCTTGCTGTCTTCGCCTTCATATTCGTTTTCGTGTTTTCTGTAGACTATGCTTTCAACAAGGTACTGCAAGAACACCAACGCAACCGCATTCTGGTATTACTCGGCCAACTTGACGACCCCAAAGGCGTAGGCTACAACGTGCACCAATCGAAAATTGCCATCGGCTCGGGTGGCTTTGCCGGTAAAGGTTTCTTGCAAGGCACACAAACCAAATACGACTTCGTGCCCGAACAACATACCGACTTTATCTTCTGCACGGTCGGCGAAGAAGGAGGCTTCCTCGGCACACTGGTTGTCGTACTGCTTTATGTGGCTTTATTGGTACGCATCATCTATTTGGCCGAGCGACAACGATCTACCTTTAGCAGGGTATATGGCTATTGTATTGCCGGCATTTTCTTCGTTCATTTTGCCATCAATATCGGCATGACCATAGGATTGGTACCCGTCATTGGAATCCCCTTGCCATTTTTAAGCTATGGAGGATCGAGCATGTTGGCATTCACCATCATGCTGGCCATTTTCGTCAAGCAGGATGCCAATCGATTAAACGTATTGTGAGTCTTCGTAGACAGAAGTAAGCTCAAACTTGGTGACGTCGAACAGCCCTCGGTCGCTGAGCTTCAGTTCTGGTATGACCAACAGCGCCATGAAAGCCAAAGTCATAAAAGGCGCAAATAATGTTGACCCCAGACGCTTCGCCAAAGCATCGGCATTTTTGTAGGCTTGTGCCACCTCAAAGCCATCCTCATTGCTCATCAGTCCGGCCACGGGCAAAGGTACAGCCACCATCTCCGTTCCGCAATAGGCTGTCACACCACCCTTATGCTCGATGAGTAGGTTCACCGCATGGAGGATGTCATTATCGGTGACGCCAACGGCCACAATGTTATGGCTGTCGTGCGCCACGCTCGATGCCAACGCTCCCCGTTTCAACCCAAAGCCCTTGATGAAGGCCACAGCAGGTGTGTAGGGCTGGTATCGGTTAACCACCACCATCTTCAAGATATCGTTCTCCACATCGCTGACAATGCCGCCGTCGACCACCTTGGGATCAGCCAAGATACTCTTGGTGATAATCTGTCCGTCAAAACACTCGATCACTTTAATTTTCTTTCCCTTGTCAGGAACAAAAAGGTCTTGACTATAAAGGAAGGGACGCTCAAAGATGTTGGGCGTTTCCGTCTCCACATACTTGAAGTTCGACACGCCGTTTTCAGCCACCAGCTCTCCTCGGATATAAGTTTGTCGTGCGACGGGGTTGCGCAAATCGTCGACCACGATGAAGTCGGCATCGTCGCCCTGTTGCAACATACCCACAGGAAGGTTATAATGCCTCACCGCATTGAGCGAAGCGGCTTTAAGCACGTCTATCACGTCATAGCCCAAGTCAATTGCTCGACGCACTAGCACATCAATATGGCCGTCATCCAGTTCGTCGGGGTGTTTGTCATCGGAACAGAACATCAGCTTGTCGGGATGAGTGGCCATGAGTGGGATGAGGGCTTCGAAATTCTTGGCGGCACTCCCTTCGCGGATGAGAATTTTCATGCCCAGACTGATTTTCTCAAGGGCGCCAGCCAAGGTAAAGCATTCGTGGTCGGTGGTGATACCGGCGCCGATATACTTCTGTAGGTCAACGCCTGTCACTGCTGGTGCATGGCCATCGATGGGCTTGTGGTATTTCTTAGCCGCAGTGATCTTGCGCATCAATTCAGGATCTTCGTTGATGACACCAGGGTAGTTCATCACCTCCGAAAGATAGTATATGTCGGGCGATGCCATCAACTCTTCAATGTCATTCGAATCAAGGGTGAATCCCGATGTCTCGAAGGCTGTGGATGGCACGCAACTTGGGGCACCGAAGAAGAACTTAAACGGCACTTTCTTGCCGTTTTCTATCATAAACCTTACGCCACCTTTACCCAGCACATTGGCAATTTCGTGGGGGTCGCTGACCGTGGCCACCGTGCCGTGCGAGGTCGCCAGCCTAGCGAACTCTGACGGCACCAGCATGGAACTCTCGATGTGAACATGTGCATCGACGAAGCCTGGCATGATATAACGCGTGTTGCCTACAGGCTGCTCCTCGATTTTTTTGATTTTGCCGTCCTCAACGATGACGACGCCAGAGAAAATCCTAGAGTTGACGAGGTCGACGATCTGACCACCAATAGTAAAGCTGTTGTTCATGGATGATAACTATATTTGGCAGTAAAAATATGGAAACGAGTTGAATTACATTAAATTGCAGAAAAACTATTACTCCAATACCACACGCTTCACTACAACACTGTCTTTAGTTCTGATAAGGAAAAAATACAGACCAGCACCTTTATTTCTAAAATCATATTCAAACCTATCGCCCCTAGTATCGCTTTCATAAACAAGTTGCCCAATGAGGTTGACAATTCGAATATGGCTCATGCTTTCTGCTTCAACCACAACTCTACCACTGGTTGGATTTGGATAAACTTTAATCTCTGTTTCAACGGTTTCAATTGAAGAAGGATGAACAACTTTTACCAATCGCACACTGCACCCATAGTAACGGCCAAGTGATTCAATTTGCCCATAATCTTCATTGAACCTTAAGCAACGAGCAAAAATATGATCTTTATTACTGCTCGTCCAATAATCACCCGCTTGATTCATTTGTTGAATCGTGGTCTTTTTTCTATAACCAGCGGCGGGAAGAAACACAGCCCCGTGGTTTTGCAATATGCTCCAATCAGATATGGAAATAACATTGCTCCCGAAATCAGCTTGATCATTATTGATGTTGTGTAAAGCAAATAACGAATTATCCCACAAATCAGGCAATAGAATGAGTCCATTGATGGAATTCACACAACCTTTGGCAAATCTAGTTCCCGACTGGGTATTACGCCAATGAAGCATATAATCCCAATCTTCTGAACTCAGTGTTTTCCATAGATTGTATTCGTATCCTCCATTGACAATCCTATTATAGCCCCAATCCGAGATGCCTTGTAAAACGGAATTGGCACAATAGTCCTCATAGTTTGTGCTCGTCGACCAAGGCTGATAGCACTCATAACCAGTGTAATAACCACTAGTTCCCCATCCAAATAAATCTATCCAGCCATCGTAGTTTGGGGATATGTTCAAATTGCTAGCACCGACATGATCGTATTGGTTTTCTGCAAATTGCCAAGTGTCAGACCCTGGGTTATACTGTAAATTTCCTTGTGAAAAACGAACTTTAGAATTGCCTCGAACCGAGAAGGTTCCATTTAGAGAACCATCGATAACTCGAAACCGCGCAACCAATGAACGATTCCCTGTCACAACAAAAGTATAGTTGGCATCCATCGAAACCTCAGAGCCGTTCTCCAACCAGTTCATAAAAACAAAACCTGTGGCGGGAGTAGCACTCAAAGTACATGTTTGACCATAAACAAACGACCCACCACCACTAACGATACCACCATTGCTCGGATTCGCCGAAACATGAATATTGTAGTTTTGCTGCTGAAAATGCGCTACTAAATCACGGTCTTCTGTAACAAAAAAAACATAGTTGGTTAAAGTAGAAACCGGTATGTCATCCTCAGTCCAATTGACAAACTCATAACCACTATTACTTATGGCGCTTAAAGTACATCTTTGGTTGTATTCATATATACCAGACCCCGTGACTACACCTGTTGAAGGTGGGTCAACCGAAGTTATTATAGAATAAGTATTTGCTTTGAAATGAGCAACAAGATTTCGGCTTTCAATCACATCAAATGAATATGAGGCACTCGTCGATACCGTATTACCGTCTTCTGTCCATTTCTCAAAAGTGTAACCCGTATTAGCTTCTGCCAACAACGTGCAGTTTTCACCATACTCAAAGCCTCCAATTCCGCTTACTATACCTGCACCTTCAGGTTCAACAGTAGCATTTACAACATAAGGACTTGCAGTGAAATGTGCGACCAAAGTTCTCTCACGATCTACCGTAAATTCATAATTGGCGCTTGTAGAAACCAGTTCATCATTTTCCGTCCACTTAATAAATGTGAATCCGAAGTTCGCCTGGGCCGTTAAAGTACATGTCTCACCTATTTCGTAGGAGCCGCTTCCTGAAACAACACCTCCTTCATCCGGATAAGCCAAAGCTTCAATAAGAAGCGAACAATCTGCTGCTCCTTCCCCTCCTTCTTGATTAATATAAATATTGCAATTAACGCTCGAATAATTGGTAATGACCAAGATGTAGTACTCACCAGCCTGAGCCGTAGTAGGAATTATGCAGTTCTCGGACCAGCTCGTCGTGTAGCTGCAGCTAACCACCTTATCTGCAGTCAAACCATACGGGCAGGGCGATATTGGATCATCGAATGGACCCCAACAACAAAAATCAATGTCATGAGACGGCTCGCTATAAATATGAATATCTAGGCTCCCGGGGCTACTTATCCGCATATAGTACCATGAAGGATTACGTACGACAGCCAAACAATTATAGTCAGGACCATTTTCTCCCGAACTGCCATCAATTGCTGCAGGAAATAAATATTGGTCTTCTGAACAGTACCGTTCGGAACTGGCGCAATGATTGTTTTGTCTTGATTCAACGTAATAATCCATCATCAACGACAAGACAATGTCGTTTTGCAGCTTGTCCTTATATTGTTGGACAATCTTTGCGGCCTCTGTCTTATCCATCTTATTAAAGGCCTCGGCGCTCTGTTCCTGAAAATCAGCAAAGGCCTCAGTTAGATCCATATCCTCAAAGCCATCACTGGCACTAATGGCAAACACGCCTTCTTTTTCACTATTAACGACGACGAACCGGCTATCATTTAGTAAATGATATGTAAAGAAAACGCGCTCATCTAAACGAGGGATACTGGTGACATCAAAAAGTACACTTTGTTGCGCTTCGGCAACCTTGATGAAAAGAAACAAGGCAAGTGATAAACTAATTTTAAAAAAAAGGAGTCTATTCATCATCTTACTACTAATTTATTGTAAAACTGTAAGTCGTATTGAAGCCTCCCGTATTTTGGAAAGCCACCCTACCATCCTCATATAAGATTTCAAAAGAGCATTCTTGATCATCACCACCAGGATGCCAGGACAAACTGATTTCATCTCCTTGAAATAGGCAATAGGAATACGATATGGCATGCCCATCCTCTATAGTCATCGTGATCGGCATGTATTCATTGTTGATATTGACCTCCAAATATGCACCATTCCATCCATCGCCAAAAGAATCGCTTAGATTGAAAGTCAGATAGACGTTATTTGAAACTTCTTCATATGTGCGATAAAACGAAATATAATTATCGTACACACCATCATTTAACCACAAATGCATATAATAATCATCAATATTCTCAATGCTTCCATTCCATGTCATTTCCGTCGAATCATAATCGTTAACACTTCTCATGAACAACCTTGGACCGTCTACGGAATAGGTGCCTTCAAAAGCTCGTGCATGAAAAAAAGAGGAATCCTGATACGAACCAATGACACAATGCATTGTGCCGTCATCTCTGAACTCCCAAACATGTTGTTTACCGTAACCATAATAATCGTAAACATCCGTTCCCCATTTCCCAACAATCATTTCCGCAGCCGTCTTTTCTTGCGTACACGAATTCATGGCAAATAGGGCCAGAATACCTAAAACAAAAAACCATCTTTTCATTTCTCAAACTGTTTTAATCACTATTTAGTAAAAACCCATACCCAATAGATGCGCCAAATCCGATGCCAATACTATGATACTGAGAATAAATTTGACCTATTTCACCCCAAATCTTAATATCGAAATTCTTGATATCAAAGCCGATGGCGGGTTGGCAATACCATCCAATCCAAAAACTTGAATCCCAGCTCGGTTCTTTACTCAAGTTAGCCCCAACATTCAATTCCAAGAACGGAGATGAAGGGCCTTTGAACCAATACCACCTTGGGTTAACATAAAAAGGGATTAAGCATGAACGATAAAGTCTAGATACCCCTGTTTCTGGGTTGTATCGACGAATGCTTGAAAAGTCCACATAGAAAGCCGTACCTCCTCCTACAAAAAGTCGAGGTAAAACCTGATACCCGACATTAACAGCAACAGGGATAAAGGTATCGGAAAAAGGTTCTTCCCATAAAGCAAATCCCATCTCTGGTCTTACCATAAGACCAGTTTTTCTCAGTTCTATAGGCTCATTCGAGCTAACACCACCTGTATAAACTCCAGTTTGTGAAAAACTCGCCAAACTACAGCTTACCAAAAGCAATATTATTACAACGCTTTTTTTCATATCGCATCTCTTTGAGGTTATTTTTGGGGCATGAAATTATATCCCAATGATACAAACAAGCCCGCATAAGGATAACTGCCTAAAAACACTGGTAATGCCACCTTGACATCAAACCTCTTGATATCGCAACCAATGGCGATTTGGCCATAGGCCATCAATTCACTATAATGCCTATATTCATAATAATCATACGAATCATTATAATAGGGATCGCCATAATAAGGATCATAGCTGCCTTGATAATATCCATCGTTATATCCATCGTTATATCCAGCATGATAACCGTCTTGATAGCCAACATTATAACCGTAATTATAATAGTAACCCCTATAATAATTCCCGTAGCTAAGACCCAGATTTAGTTCCAAATAAGGCGAATAGGGGCCTCTAAACCAACACCACCTGACACTTGAGTAAACTGGAACAAACCATTCTCTGCCTGTAAACACTCCACAGCCAGCGCCAACATATAAGCAGGGAGAAACCTGATAACCAACGTTAGCGGCAAAAGGGACAACTTCCCTGTCTATTATTCCATAACCTACTTCAGGCCGAATGACCAAACCTGTCTTTCTCAATTCAGGTGTACCTAACACACCTTTATGGATTCCTGTTTGTGAAACACCAGCTAAGCTAAAGCTAGCCAGCATCATTGCTAGCAAAAGTATTCTTTTCATAGTGAGAAATAAGGAATTATGTTGTTACTGAATCTTGTTGTTGAGGAACCATTGGTCGTCAGGTGTAGCTCTACGGAATTCCTTATACTTGGCGGGAAAACCAGTTACGGTCACCTCTAAAAGCCTTCCTTTTTGATTGAATTTGGCATCAAACATAGCTCCGATTATGAAGTCGGCTTCATATTGTTTGATAGCTCTGGCCAATGCCATGTACTTGTAATTGTCGATATTGCTCAAATTCTTTTTAGGACAATAGAAAGACTCCGTATAGGAAATCTTTTCTTGAGATAACAGTTCTAAGTCTGCTACAATGGGAACTGTCACTACATTGTGTTGGGGCTCAACGTTACGGGAACCTCTCTCTTCATAGGAGTAAGAACGACAGCCTGTAAGCAATGTTGCAAACAACACCGTCAACATAATCATTTTGTAAACTCTTTTCATATGGATAAAATTGTTGATTGTTTGACACTCACATTGAACGATACAAATATAAATAAAATAAGCATGCGGAAAAGCTTTTTCAATGTAACAGTAGCGTTTTTTTAAGGTTTTAAACATAAAAGTCACAAAAAAACTATCTTTGCATCAAAATCCAGACCTATATGGAACAAACCCCACTTTACCCTGTCATACGGCTCAATCTCGGCAAGGAGGAAGCCATCAAGCGTTTCCACCCATGGGTGTTTTCAGGCGCTATCCACGACGCCGCCCAAGGCCTGCAAGCCGGCGACACCGTCACCGTCACCGACTACGACGGCAACATCCTCGGCACGGGCTTCTGCGAGTCGGACAGCATCGCCGTAAAAATGCTCAGCTTCGACAACCGAAAGATTGACGAATGGTTCTTTCTCGAACGGCTCAAACAAGCTTATGAGGTACGCCGTATCATGGGGCTCACCAACAACCCCCACACCAACTGCTTCCGCCTCGTTCACTCCGAAGGCGACGGTCTGGCAGGCCTCATCGTCGACATCTATGGCCACACTGCTGTAGTGCAAGCCCAAACCGAAGGCATGGCTCTCCACTTGAAAGAAATTGTCCGTGCCCTCAAACTGATACCCGAATTGGGCGTTCAAGCCATCTACAACAAAAGTGCCGACGCCATGCAACGCATGGGCAAGGAAGACTCCATCATAGAAGATGGCTACCTCCTCGGCGACAGGCTTGATGAAGTGATCCTGGAAAACGACAGCCGCTTCCTTCCCAACTGGGAAGAAGGCCAGAAGACCGGCTTCTTCCTCGACCAACGCGAGAACCGTGAATTGGTAAGGCGGTTTGCAGAAGGCAAGACTGTGCTCAATGCCTTTGGCTACACAGGTGGTTTCTCCGTCACCGCCCTAAAAGGCGGAGCTCGCCGCGCCATCACCGTCGACGCCTCCAAAAAGGCCATCGCTATCGCCGAGGCCAACCTTGAGTTGAATGGCTATTCAAAGGAAGAAAACCCTTGCTATGTGGCCGACATGAAAGAATATGTGACCGAAATGCGCGAAGGTGCCTTCGACCTCATCATCCTCGACCCACCTGCGTTCGCCAAACGGCATAACGACCGTCACCGCGGTTTGGGCGGCTACCGTTTCATCAACGCGGAGGCCATCAAACGCATCGCCAAAGGCGGTTTGCTGTTTACTTTCAGCTGCTCGCAGGCTGTCGACAAAGCCACCTTCCAAGGCATCGTCACCGCAGCTGCCATAGAAGCCAAGCGCAACGTGCGCATCATCGACCAGCTATCGCAACCCGCCGACCATCCCATCAACATCTTCCATCCAGAAGGTGCCTACCTGAAAGGTTTGTTGCTATTGGTGGAATAAAAAAATTGCCGTGCATAGACTCCCAAAGGAGTAACATGCACGGCGATAGTTCTTTTCTGTTGGTTGACTCAGAAACCGCTCAAGAAGGAGCCACGTTTGTTCGGATGCTTCGTCGTTTGTCGGTTCTTCGGCTTTGGAGTCGATTTGGAGATGCGCTTTAAATCTGCCGTCTCTTTGTAAACCTTATCATTATCCTCCTCATCCACGGCATAGACGTTTTCATAGGTGAAAGCGTCTTTTTCAAAACCGGAGATAACCATCCTGAAAGTATTGGCGTTACTCATCGTCAAATAAAGGACGGATTCTGTCTCATCAAAAGAATAAGTAAATCTCGTCACAAACGTTGAGTCGGCACAAGGGTGAATGGAGTCGTTTTCCATGTCAAAGCCCTCTGGCGCAATGGTATAGGGAACATATGATTGGGTTGTTTCGTCATACACGAAATAAAGCGTGTCAATGGCATTATCACGCAACTCGCCGGTTTTATCAGCCCTGAAAACCATTTGTATGCCGTCCTTTTCTATATTAGGATCAAACTTATAAGTTTCCGTTTCGACAGTGCCTTCGATGGGCTCTCCTGCAAAGTCCGTATTGTAGCTCTCGTAAACGATTTTTTCGACACCCCAAGTGCCGACAAACTTCTGGTAATCCTCTTTTCCACACGAACTGAGAAACAAGGCAGCCACTACACAAATTACACTTAATGCAATCTTTTTCATTTCTTTTTGGTTTTACTTGATAAAAACGTTGCAAAAATAGGATTAATTCAAATATCATGCTAATTTTTCTATTTTTGCTGCACAAATTCTTTTGAAATGAAACTCAGATTATACCTGGCACTTACATGTCTGTTATTTGTCGTTTTGTCGGCAAATGCCCAAGACACGCTTACCGTGATGCAATACAACTTGTTGTATTATGGCAATTACGGAACTGGGTATTGTGATGAAACCGTCAACAACACTCAGCAAAAAGACGAGTGTATCCGCACCATCCTAGACCATGTAAAGCCTGACATCTTCACCGTCTGCGAATTCGGGGCCTCCTCTACCCTACAGAGCGACTTCCTCAGGCACAACCTCAACATCGATGGCGCCAACTACTGGCGATCCGACAATATCATCAATTATGCCAGTAGTAACATCATCAACCATATTTTTTATGACTCGCGCAAGATGGGTTTGAAGAAACACGTAGCCCTACACACCAACCCCAGAGACACCGATGTGTATGAACTTTATATGAAAACTCCAAGCTTGGCGGTGGGCGACACCATCAAGTTGATTTGCATTGTTGCTCATCCCAAGGCCGGGGAAGAACATGAAAGTTCCCGCTATACACTGATGTCTACTGTGATGAATTATATCGACAGATACTATGCTACCGACAATGTGCTCATCATGGGTGATTTCAATATGTATCGTGCCAGCGAGAACGGCTATAAGATCCTCATAAGCACATACAGCAACCCCAACGCGCTCTTTATCGACCCGTTAGCCAACTTAAATGGCGTAGGGGAATGGCATTCCCAATTCCAATTTGCCAGATACCATACACAATCGACAAGAAGCAGCTCTTCACAATGCTTCAGCAGTGGAGGGTTGGACGACCGCTTCGACTTTATCCTCATGGCCGATGAAATCGCTTTTGGCTTTAAACGCATGCGCTATGCGTCTAACTCTTACAAAGCTATCGGCAACGACGGATACCATTTCAATCAAAGCATCAACCAAGGTGACAACATGGACGTTCCCGCCACTATTGCCCAAGCTTTGTACAACTGCTCGGACCACCTCCCTGTGACAATGAAAATTGCCGTTAACGCCCATCTTGGCATCAACGACAACGAGACATACGACCTGCAAGCAACCGTGGCACCTAATCCTGCATCGGATGCCACTTGGGTACATTTCTTCAACCCGACCGAAGGCGAAGTCCAATTTGAGTTGTATTCGCTGCAAGGACAGCTAATGACTAAGGAATCGGTGTACTTTGCATGCGGATCACAACAGTATTCACTGCCGCTAGCAGAAGTAAAAGCGGGCTTTTACCTTCTGCGCCTCTCGCATGCAAAAGGCGGCAGTCAAACCCTAAAGTTAGTGGTTAAATAAATCAATGGGTCAAAATCTCAAGACCCGTCTCCGTCATCAGGAAGGTGTGCTCCCATTGGGCTGATGGCAATTCATCCTCGGTGATGACAGTCCAGCCATCGGCACTATCGATGAAGACCCTCCAAGTACCCATGTTAATCATAGGCTCGATAGTGAACACCATGCCAGGTACAAGAAGCATGCCTGTGCCTTTTCTACCATAATGCAACACTTCCGGATCGTCGTGGAACTTGAGGCCCACACCATGGCCACACAGGTCACGCACTACGCTGAAACCGTTCTTATGGGCGTGCTGCTCTATGGCATTGCCGATGTCGCCGACAAAACCGAATGGCTTGGCTGCCTCCATGCCGATTTCAAGGCATTCCTTGGCGACATCCACCAGCTTCTGCTTACGTGGCGTCGTCTCGCCGATGACATACATACGTGAAGCATCGGCATAAAAACCATCCAAGATAGTGGTGCAGTCCACGTTGATGATATCGCCTTCCTTCAGGATTTCCTTGGCTGAAGGAATGCCGTGGCACACCACTTCGTTGATGGAAGTGCAGACGCTTTTCGGATAGCCTTCATAACCCAAGGTGGCGGGAATGGCACCGTGCTCTATGGTATAGTTATGGACCATCTCGTCGATTTCCAATGTGCTCATACCCGCGTGGATTTTCTCGCCGACCAAGTCGAGGATGGCCGTGTTGATGACGCCACTCCGCCTGATGCCTTCAATCTCTTCAGGGGTACGGATCAGCGTGCGTTTCGGCACCAAAGCACCCTTGTTTTCCATCGCCATCACCTTTTTGTCTAATTCTGTCGGTTCCACTCCGGCGGGAACACGCCATCTCTTACGCCTAGTAAACATATTATTCCTAATTTGGCTGCAAAAATAGAGAAATTTTGGATACGGCCCTTCGACAAGCTCAGGGACCTTGCTTTATTTTGCTATTACAATACCTAACTTTTTGTTGATATGCCTCCGGATCTCGTCGAGATCTTTCTTGCGCTTCAATAGGATAAGCTGGTCGCCCAAGTCTTCGGCTGATTTCAATTCATCTTCCACAGCCTTGCGACGGCTCTCAATGATGAGGTCCTTATAGCGATATATAGATGACATCACCGTAGCTTTCAAGACGTCTTCCTCCCGCTTGACGAAAATGCCGTACTTCTCCCATTGGTCTAATTTATAAGGCGTGGATAGCAAGTCGGCGGCCAACTGCGAGACGCCTTCATCCTCGTGTGAGACAAAAAACTGGTCATCGGGAATCCGACCTTCATCGAGGGCTTGGTCATAGATGTCGAAAACCTTTCGGTTCACAGGATCCACAAACAAGATGCCATCCATTTTCAAGTCATCTATAATAAACTGTGCCACAGTGACTTGTTCGAAAATCTTCTCTCCATTTTCCTCCTCACGTTCATCGTAGATGGTTTCTTGTCCGTACATCAGGAGCAGCTTCACCAACTCTCGCTCTTGGTAATAGCCGGCTGGCAGCTGGTCTTCGGCTGGTTCTTCCTGTTTGGGTGTGGTGGTATCGGGTTCGGGCAAGGCTTCGCCTTCAACGCCCAGTGTTTTTTTGAGCTTAGCCCTCAATATTTTATTCAGCTCGTTGGTAAGAGCCTGCTCGGGCATATCCAAGAGGCGGCTGCATTCCTTGACATAGGTGATACGGAAAATGTTGTCGGGGATGACGGAGATGGTTTCCACAATGTCGCGAATCACCTGGCCGCGCTTGATGGGGTCGCTTTCGGCATCTTTCAATAGCAATTCCGTCTTGAAACGGATAAAGTCCTTGGCGTTTTCTTTGAGGTAGTTGGTGACATACTCCACTGAATACTCCTTGCCGAAGGTGTCGGGGTCATGCTCGGGAGGCAGCACCACCACGCGGACATTCATGCCCTCCGAAAGGATCATGTCGGTGCCACGCAAGGCCGCATGAATGCCAGCCGCATCGCCGTCGTAAAGCATGGTGATGTTTTTCGTGTAGCGCTTCACGAGGCGTATCTGCTCCATCGTCAACGAGGTACCACTGCTGGCCACCACATTCTCGATGCCAATCTGATGCATGCGCAGCACGTCAAAATAGCCTTCCACAAGGATGCATTCATCCTGACGGGCGATGGCATTCTTGGCGAAATAGATGCCGTAGAGTGTCTGCTTCTTGTCGTAAATCTCCGACTCGGGCGAGTTTTGGTATTTCGGGCTTTTCTTGTCGTTGACGAGAATACGGCCTCCGAAGCCGATGACGCGACCCGTCAGGTTGTGGATGGGAAACATCACACGTCCATGGTAACGGTCATATAGTCCTTTTTGGCCCTTGATGGACAAGCCTATCTGCTCCAAAAGCTCCTCGGAATAGCCGTTTTTCTTGGCATGTTCGGTGAAAGCATCCCAATGGGTAGCGTCGGGATTGTAACCGAGATGGAACTTCTCGATGATAGGATCGAAATAGCCGCGCTCGCGGAAATACTCGAGGCCGATGGTCCGCCCTTCCTCAGTGTTCCACAGCGTGTCGACGAAGTATTTGTCGGCAAACTCGTTGATGTTGAACATCTTCTCGCGCAGGCTCTGTTGCATGATCTCCTCGGGCGTCTGCTCCTTCTCCTCGATTTTGATGTTGTACTTCTTGGCGAGATAACGCAAGGCCTCGGGATAGGAGAAATGCTCGTGTTCCATGAGGAACTTGGCCGAATCACCCGCCTTGCCACAGCCGAAACACTTGAAAATGTTGCGGGCCGGGTTGACACTGAATGAGGGCGTTTTCTCGTTGTGGAAAGGGCACGTCCCCCACATGTTCGACCCACGCTTCTTCAGCGTGACGAACTCGCCCACCACCTCTTCGATGCGAGCGGCTTGCAGGATCTGTTCAACCGTTTCCCTAGGTATGGCCATAGACTAATTTATGCCGCAAAAATAAACAAATTTCAACTATTAACTAATCACTCCTCACTCCTCACTTCTCACTCCTCACTTTTCACTCCTCACTATTAATGCGCTTCAAGCCAATTAGAGCCCGTATTCATCTCAACGATGACCGGCACTGAAAGCGGCAGGGCGTTCACCATCTTATCGTTGACAATGGCTTTCAATGTATCTAGTTCATCGAGATGTGCGTCGAAGACCAATTCGTCGTGCACCTGAAGAATCATCTTCGACTGCATTTGAAGCCGTTCCATTTCCTTATGGATGCCAATCATGGCAATCTTGATCATGTCGGCGGAACTGCCTTGGATGGGTGCGTTGATGGCGTTACGTTCGGCAAAGCCGCGCACCACGCTGTTTGAGCCGTTGATGTCGCGCAGATAACGGCGGCGTCCCAAGATGGTCTCGGCATAGCCGCGTTCTCGAGCCAAAGCAATGCTGCGGTTCATGTATTCCTTGATGCCGGCATACTCTTCAAAGTATTTCTTGATGATGTCGGCGGC
>DBXU01000097.1:49746-53669 GCA_002310075.1 Bacteroidales bacterium UBA1204
CCGAAGTTGACCGCCTTGGCGCGGCTGCGTTGTTCCTTGGTGACTTGGTCCATCGGCACATGGAACACCTTGGCTGCCGTGGCGGCATGGATGTCGTGGCCAAGGTTGAAGTCAGCGACCATGGCGGGGTCTTGGCTCAGATGGGCGATGATGCGCAACTCGATCTGGCTGTAGTCGGCGGCAAGAAGCGTGTAGTGCTCGCTTCGAGGCACAAAGGCCTTGCGAATCTCACGTCCCTGTGCCGTGCGCACTGGAATGTTCTGCAAGTTGGGGTTGTTGGAACTCAAGCGCCCCGTAGCCGTCACCGCCTGGTTATAGGAAGTGTGGATCAGCCCGTCTTTCGGGTTGACCAAAGCCGGTAGCGCATCCAGATAGGTGGACTTCAGCTTGGTGAATGACCGGTAGTCCAGAATCATTTGAATGATAGGATGCTTGTGCGACAGTTTCTGCAAGACATCTTCGCCCGTGGCATATTGCCCCGTCTTGGTTTTCTTGGCTTTCTCGTCAATCCTTAGCTTTTCGAAGAGGACTTCGCCCAACTGCTTCGGCGAGGCAATGTTGAAAGGCATGCCGGCAGCTTCGTAGATCCTTTCCTCCACCTGCTGGATTTGCCGACCGAATTCATCGCTAATCTGCTTCAGGTTCTCCGTGTCGATGCGTACGCCGTTGGCTTCCATGCGACTGAGCACGGGCACAAGCGGCATCTCGATGTCGTTGAGTAGCTTCTCCACACCGTTTTCCTTCAACATGGGCGACAGCTTTTCATAAAGCTGCAAAGTGATGTCAGCATCTTCGGCGGCATATTCCTTCACCTGTTCTACGGGAACCTCGCGCATGGAACGTTGTTGCCGGCCCTTGCCAATCAAATCCTCGATGGGGATGGTGATATAGTCGAGGTAGGCCTCAGCAAGGTAGTCCATGTTATGTCGCTGCTCGGGCTCGAGGAGGTAATGCGCCAGCATGGTGTCGAACAGTCGGCCTTTCACCTTGATGCCGTATTGCGCCAGCATGGAGATGTCGTATTTCAGGTTTTGCCCAATCTTCATGATGTTTTCGTCCTCGAACAAAGGGCGCAACAGTTCCAGTCTCTTCTGGCATTCATCACGGTCGGCAGGCATGGGAAGATACCAAGCCTCATGAGCTTTGATGGCAAAAGAGAGACCTACCAACTCGGCGGAATACACGTCGATGTTGGTGGTCTCGGTGTCGAAGACGAACTGGTTTTCCTTCGATAATAGTTCCGCCATAGCTTGGATGTCTGCTTCTGTCTCCACAAGTTTGTAATCGTGCGGCATCGTCTTGGCTGAATCCTTGTCGGAAAACTCCAAGATACCACTATTGTCACCTTGGTGAAAGAGGTCAAAGGTCTCGTTAGAGGAGAACAAGTTCGGTTGTTGACTTCCTTCGGTCATCTCCATGGATTGCTTCGTTCCTCGCAATGACTGTGAGGTCCCTGAGCCTGTCGAAGGGCCGTCCAAAGCAGATTGTTTCGTCTTATAATCCTCCAAGAATCGTTTGGCGAAGGTCTTAAACTCCAGCTCCTCAAACAAGGCCATCAGTGCGGGCACATCAGGCTCCTTGGCTTTCAGCTCTTCTTCGTTGAACTCGACGGGCACCTCCAGGTTGATGGTGGCCAAGGCTTTCGACATCAGTCCCTGTTCGGCGAAGTTGATCACGTTTTCCTTTTGCTTGCCTTTCAGCTCGTCGGCGTGGGCGATGAGGTTTTCCACGCTGCCGTATTTGCCGACCAGGGCTGCAGCGGTTTTCTCACCGATGCCGGGGATGCCTGGTATGTTGTCGGCGGCATCGCCCCAAAGGCCTAAGATGTCGATGAGTTGTTTGGGTTCTTGTATGCCGTAGCGTTCGCACACCTCCTTGGGTCCCCACACCTGTGCCGGCTCGCCGAATTTGGCGGGCTTGTAGAGCAGCACGCGGTCGGTGACGAGTTGTCCGAAATCCTTGTCGGGGGTCATCATATAGGTGAGGAAACCTTGTTGCTCGGCTTTCTTCGACATCGTGCCGATGACGTCGTCGGCCTCATAGCCTTCCACGCCGTAGATGGCGATGTTGAAGGCTTCGATAAGTCTAATAATATAAGGTATGGCTTCCCTCAAGTCATCGGGCATCTTCTCGCGGTTGGCTTTGTATTCGCTGTATTCGGCCTGTCGTTGTGCAGTGCCGGCCACGTCGAAGGCCACGCCGATGTGGGTGGGTTTTTCTTTCTGCAATATCTCGTAGAGTGAGTTAAGGAAGCCCATGACGGCCGAGGTGTTGACGCCTTTCGAGTTGATGCGCGGGTTTTTGTTGAGTGCGAAGAAAGCCCTATATATCAAGGCATAGGCATCCAACAGGAAGAGTTTTTTCTCTTGTTTCTCCATAAGTCAGGTTTTGAGGGGTAAAAATACAAAGAATCGGGATATCTTGAGTGGGATTTTTATTAATTTTGCAGTTATGAAACGTTTCGGATGCATAGAGATGCAAAACTGCCAACCATATTGTCAGACGATGAGCATAGCTTTTGCTTATAATGCCCACGGCACCCTTGGGAGCGTTTCCGCCTGGGCGCGCGGCGGCAGCTTCTGGAGCGGCTTCGCCTCGGGGGCGGTGGCCTCGTTTGTGAGTACTTCTACTGGGATAATGACTGCCGAACTGCCGAAGGTGTGGCAAGTGTCGTGCATGGTTGCCGCAGGCGGCCTCTCGGGCGGCGTAACCTCCACGATGGCAGGCGGCGACTTCTGGGACGGCGTGTGCAACGGCCTGATATGCGCCGGATTGAACCATGCAATGCATTTGGCATGCGAGTCCTTGGTGGGGCCGGATGACCCGCCTGAAAATTGTGAAAAAACTGCTTGGGATTTAAATGGTGATGGGAAACTATCTAAAATAGAAGCCGATCATTGGTGGCAAACAGGAAGAGGTAAACCTATTTCCGTAGATAATTCGAAAATTGATTGGGGAAACCTAGTAATACCAGATGGATGTAAAATAGGGGATCTTTTTCCTATAGAAACCTCAGATTCATACAGGGTTTTCCCTTTAGAAACAGCCATGACTTATGGTGGAACTTCTTTTGAAGTAATAGATATTAATGAAGTAAAGGTTGTCGATCAATTGTATCATTATGATTTAAGGCCATGGAATTCTTTTGAGAATGGAATTAGGAATGTTGCGACATGGCTGGGAATGCCACTGCCATCTTCTGTTGGCGTTAATTATATGATTTATTACGAACATCCAAATGTTATAATAAAATGAAGAAGAGAGTAATAGTTCCTATAATGGTTTTGGTTATTTCTTCAGCATTAATAATGCTATTCTGTTTTGTTTCTACTTCTGAAATAAAAAACTTAGGTGAGGATTTCTATTATATGCCCAAATGGGTTGCGATTGATGTTGGCAATCCCTACGGATCCATGATATACAAATCAAGAGAGAGAGATGCTTATTCTCAAGATGATATTATTGTTAATCAAGGAATTTTACAGGTAGTATCCGATGAGTTTTTTATTCTTTATGTTCAGAATAAGAGTCAAAATGATAGCGAAAAAGACAATATCCCATATTATTGGGGAATAATCCAAAAAGAACCAACAGAAAGATTAGGCCCATATGATTACCATGATTATTGTAATGCCAAAAACATATTAGGGGTGCCAAATAACTTGCGCCTGAAATATGAGAGAAAAATGCAGAAATAGCAACATCGGAATGTTTAATATTTATTTTGTTTTATTCTGAATGGATAGTTGCTATACATATTACCTTTGTTCCAGCCAATTGCAAATCCTCTTGGCCAAGGAGGTGGGCTGGTCGGGCAACAGGCGGATGCTATTCGACTACGGCTACGACCACCAGAGGATACGCGTTGTCACCGACAGGAACATGCCGCCCATCCACAAGACCTACATCGGCAACTGCGAGCG
>DBXU01000053.1:0-1234 GCA_002310075.1 Bacteroidales bacterium UBA1204
TTGACATTGGTTGCGGCCACCACTCTGACATCGGTTTTTTGCGGTTTGGATGAGCCCACACGTATAAACTCACCGCTCTCGAGCACACGCAATAGGCGCACCTGCGTTGCCAACGGCAAATCAGCCACCTCATCCAAAAAGATGGTACCGCCATTGGCCTCTTCAAAATAACCCTTGCGGCTATCGACAGCACCTGTAAAAGCGCCCTTTTCGTGACCGAAAAGTTCCGAATCGATGGTTCCTTCAGGTATGGCACCGCAGTTTACAGCAATATAGCGACCGTGTTTACGCGGACTGTTATCGTGAATAATTTTCGAGAAATTTTCCTTACCAACACCACTCTCCCCCGTGATCAGCACCGTCAAGTTGGTTTTGGCCACCTGAACAGCTATATCAATCGCTCTATCCAACGTAGCATCATGTCCAATGATTCCATATCGTTGTTTTACAGCAATTAAATCTCTCTGTTCCATCTGAAAAAATTTATGATTATATTTTATATAAATAGGCAATAAAACTATGCAAAAATAGTTATTTTTGTGATACGAAAAACGAATACTATACCATTTTGCAACAGCCGAAAGATGAGCTATTTAAAAAAAATATCACTATTCATCCTCCCCTTTTTACTCTTCAACGCCTGCACTAAAACCCAAACCGACTACTACGAAAACGGCCAAATCAAATCAGTCATCCCCTACCGTCACGGCAAAGAAAACGGTATGGCTGTCTATTACAACGAAAATGGCTGGAAAGAGTTGGAAGTGATGATGAAAAACGGGCAGAAGAACGGCAAACTGACCCGATACAACTTCAATGCGAAACCCGAAGCAGAAGAGACCTACATCAACGATTTGCTGGAAGGCAAACAGATTATCTACGACCTTATGGGCGATAAGATCTTAGAAGCCAACTATGTGCACGGCAAAAAGAACGGTCCTTACACTACCTGGCACTACAAAGACATGCTTCGCGAGAAAGGCGCCTTTGTGGATGACCTTTTCGATGGCAAATGGGAATACTACGACGACCGCGGATTTAATGTAGGCGAAGCCACTTTCAGCAAAGGGACAGGTACTCAAAATGCCTACGACGCCCATGGCAACATCATGAGAGTAACACACTATGTGAACAATCTGAAAGACGGCGAAGAGTTGAGTTACAACCCCCAAGGGGAAGTCATCAAGACAGTCATTTACAAAGAAGGACGCATCATCTCCGTGGATGGTGTTTC
>DBXU01000053.1:1269-2483 GCA_002310075.1 Bacteroidales bacterium UBA1204
AGTTACACATATCATCCTCTTTTGTTTGTGCCTCCTATCATGGACAGCCAGCGCCCAGACCAAAATCAATTTCAGGGCCGATATGCTGGACTATGACGAGGCAGTGCTGCCAGGAGTAGAGCGCTTTACGGGCAATGTGGTATTCAATCACGGCAACACCATCGGTTACTGCGACAGCGCTTACCACTACTCCGACAAGAACATTCTGGAGGGATTCGGCGAGAATGTCCGCATTCATGTCAACGACTCGGTGACCCTTTATGGCAAATATCTCTATTACGACGGCAACACCAAGATCGCTTCCATCTCGCGCAATGTAGTGCTAATGGACAACACATCAGCACTTTACACCGACAGCTTAATTTACGATTTGGAACAGGATGTGGGCTACTATATCACGCCGGGCAAGATGATCAACAAAGACAATGTGCTGACCAGCGAGCGTGGCTATTTCTACACCAAACTCAACGAGGCTCTGCTGTACGATGATGTCAAACTCACCAGCGACTCGTACAACATGGACTGTCAGGCCTTGAAATACAATACTCAAAGCGAGATGGTCTATTTCATCTCTCGCACGCACATGGTTTCCGACGACAACATTATCTACACCTCGTCGGGCTGGTACAATATGGCCACCGACATTGCCAATCTTGTGAAAGATGTGATCATTTTCAATGAAACCCAACGGCTCTCGGGCGACACCATCTATTACGACAAAAACCAACGTTTCGGCATCGGAAGAGGCCATGTGGTCATCATCGACTCGGCTGAAAACTACAAGGCCACAGGTAATTACATCGAGCATCACGAAACTGGCGGATACTCCACCATCACCGACCGCGGGCAGCTTATACTCATCGACCGTCGCGACTCACTGCACCTGCATGCCGACACCATCAAGATTCTGTTCGACTCGGTGCGCAGTCCGCAATTCATGAACGCCTACAACCACACCAAGTTCTACCGAGAGGATATCCAAGGCGCCTGTGACTCACTTACTTACGATGTTGTCGATTCGCTGCTCACCATGTTCTACAACCCCGTCATCTGGTCGGGCGAAAACCAGCTCACCGCTGACACTATCTACTTCGAGATCCTTGACTCCATCAACATCCTCGCCGACTTGCGCAGATCGGGCTTCATCGCCGCCTCTCTTTTCGATGAACAAGATTTCAACCAGATTAAAGGACTTAACATTATCGGCCATATCC
>DBXU01000053.1:2516-5351 GCA_002310075.1 Bacteroidales bacterium UBA1204
TACATACAGGAGGACGACAACTCGCTGATGGGCGTCAACTCTTCCACCACCAGCGAGATGAAAATCCTGTTTGAAAACAACGAAGTGCAATCCATTATTTTCTACAATAACCCCAATGGGAATATCTATCCCGACGAGCAATTGGATGCTAAAGAGCGTTTTCTCAAGGATTTCCGATGGCTAAACACCTATCGGTCGCTAAGTCCTGAAGACATTTTCCACACACCAATTCCTCGTGAGAAATAGATTTCACAACTAAAAGAATTTCGTGTATTTTTGCAAAATAAAACCTACGATATGAACCCTATTACTTGCAACGACTTTAAGGACACCCGTTCCGGATTCGGCCAAGGGCTATTGGAAGCCGGACGTAAAAATGAGAATGTTTTCGCTTTATGCGCTGATGTGACTGGCAGTTTGAAGATGGGAGACTTCAAAAAAGAGATGCCCGACCGCTTCATTCAGACTGGCATTGCCGAAGCCAACATGGTGGGCATTTCGGCTGGCTTGGCTCTCAGCGGCAAGATTCCTTTCGCTGGTGCTTTTGCCGGATTCATCACTGGCCGCGTGTATGACCAAATCAGAATGACCGTCGCCTACTCGAACCTCAATGTCAAACTGTGCGGTTCGCATTCAGGAATCACGGTAGGTGAAGACGGAGCCACCCACCAGATTATGGAAGACATCGGTCTGATGAAGATGTTGCCCAACATGGTGGTTATCAACCCGTGCGACTACAACCAGACGCGCCTGGCCACGATGGCCGTCGCCGACTACAAAGGACCTGTGTACCTCCGTTTCGGTCGTCCTTCGGTGCCTAACTTCACCCCCGTTGACGCACCCTTCATCATCGGCAAGGCCAACCTGCTGAACGAAGGCTCGGATGTCACCATCATCGCCACGGGGCACTTGGTATATCCCGCCATGGAAGCCGCCTACACCCTTTCACAAAAAGGCATTTCCGCAGAAGTCATTAACATTCACACCATCAAGCCGTTGGACAATGACGCCATTCTGAAGAGTGTGGCCAAAACCCGCTGTGTGGTAACGGCCGAAGAGCACTTGCTCAATGGCGGTCTGGGCGACTCGGTTTGCCAGTTGCTCGCACGCAAGCACCCCGCCCCCGTAGAGATGGTTGGTGTAGATGACCATTTCGGCGAAAGCGGCACACCCGCCCAACTGATGAAGAAATTCGGCCTCGATGCCGACCATATCGTCGAAGCCGCCCTTAAATCCATCGCACGAAAAGCATAAACCCGCCCATGAAAGAGATTAGTGATGACTATATCCTATCCCTCTTCCGTAATGAAAAGACCAAAGAGGAAGCCTTCAACCTGTTGATGCAGAAGTTTCAACGGGAGGTTTACTATGCTGTCCGCCATATCGTCCATCTGCACGAAGATGCCAACGATGTGACACAGAATGTCTTTATCAAAATCTGGCGGTATCTCGACAAGTTCAAAGGCGAATCGAGTTTGAAAACATGGATCTCAAAAATCTGTGTTAACGAATCTTTGACCTTCATCGAGAAGAAAAAGAAAATGCTCAACCTCACCGATGACACCTTCCCCGATTATCTGATGAATGTGGCTTCGGAAGACAAATTCTTCTCAGCCGATAAGATACAAATGCTTCTGGAGCAAGCCATTATGCAGTTGCCACCCAAGCAGAAGATTGTGTTTACCATGCGCTATTACGATGAAATGCCCTACGAAGAGATGTCGAAGATTCTCGACACCTCCGAAAGTGCTCTGAAGGCTTCCTACCATTTTGCGTTCAAAAAAGTGGAGGAATTTTTGAAACAGCATTAAACTTTGTTGCATTTATATTGTCTAATCATTGATTTTCACACTCCCCTACATATAACACCATGGATCTGAACGAATTAAAAAACAAAGACTGTTACAAGGTTCCCGACAACTATTTTGAGGAATTGCCCAAGATGGTTTTTCAAAATATTGCCAAGCAAAAACGAACGATGACTATCCGCAGAAGCGTGATTGCCATCGCATCCCTTGCTGCATCCATCCTGCTCATTGTAGGCATTATACAACTCCGCCCCACCACGCAAGTGCCCCTCGTTGCACAAGTTGACACCACAGCACAAGAGACGACATCAACGGAAGTCATTACCGCCGAAGCACCTGCCCAACAAGAGGCTGGCATCATGACAGCGCAAGCCACCTACACGACGCCTGCAGCCACAACGGCCAACCACAAAACACAATCCCGTAAGGCCACTTCCTCTACCGCAGATGCCACAACACTGGAAGACATTGACTATCAGATTATCAACGCCTATATTGAAGAACTCTCCTTAGACGACTATCTTTACGCAGGCTACGAATAAAATATTTTGCTGGAAATCCCTTTTCAAAAACAACATACCATGAGAAAACTGATATTGACTTTACTATTGGCACTCATCATGGCTCCGACTATGACGATATTGGCGCAGCAGCCCACATCGAAGGAACCGGTTAAAATCATTGTACTGAAACGCAACTTTTTCAAAGACAGTTTGAATTTAAATGTTGATGTGTCGAATGTATTCTGGAATAAATTCGATGTTTTTGAAAACCGAGAGGCTGTTTTCCACGAAGAGTTTAAGAAAGACATGGAAGAGCACGGCATCGACCTGCTCAAGAACACCAAACTCTCCAAAGAGCAGAAGGTATATGTTATCAAGAAGAAACTGGAGATGAAAGAGAAAATCCTTGGACTTGACCAGGAGCGTTTCAATGCATATCAAAAGATTCTACCTGCAGAAGACCTCATCAGATATTATGATTTGGACCAGCAATTCAAAACCGAAATGACTAAAAAATTCGAAGA
>DBXU01000053.1:5380-6544 GCA_002310075.1 Bacteroidales bacterium UBA1204
ACTCCCACTTCCACACAGCAAACCATCATCATGGAGGCTCATCCGCAACAGAAATAGCCATTCATTTTTCCACCATAGCGCTGCGGCTGAAAAGTCGCAGCGTTTTTTTTGCGATATAATCAAAAAAAATCCCTTATTTTTGCACTTCTTTTCAAGTATATATATTCTAAAGGAACACAATAGGTTATGACAAGAACAACCATCAAGCAGTTAGTAAAGCATCCCGAGACCATCGGATTTGGCAATCCCGTAAGCGTAAAAGGTTGGGTTAGAACTAAAAGAGGCAACAAGGCCATCAACTTCATCGCCCTCAACGACGGCACCATCGTCAACAGCATCCAAATCGTAGTGGATTTGGCCAAGTTTGACGAAGCGCTCATGAAGCAGATCACCACTGGTTCCTGCCTGCATGTCATTGGCACGCTGGTTGAGTCGCAAGGTAAAGGTCAGAATGTGGAGATTCAGGCCGAGAGCATCGAGGTTTACGGCACTGCCGACGTGGAGACCTACCCCTTGCAGAAAAAGGGACACACGATGGAATTCCTGCGCAGCATCGCCCACCTGCGTCCGCGCACCAACTACTTCGGCTGCGTACTGCGTTTGCGTCATGCCATGGCATTTGCCATCCATAAATATTTCAACGACAAAGGGTATTTCTACTTGCACACCCCGCTTATTACGGGTTCTGATGCCGAAGGTGCCGGTGCCATGTTCAGCGTGACCACGCTCGACTTGAACAACGTGCCCAAGACGGCCGACGGCAAAGTGGACTACTCGAAAGACTTCTTCGGCAAATCGACCAGTCTGACCGTTTCGGGCCAGCTGGAAGGCGAACTTGGAGCACTCGCTTTGGGCGGCATCTACACTTTCGGTCCCACTTTCCGCGCCGAAAACAGCAACACGCCGCGCCACTTGGCNNGAGTTCTGGATGATTGAACCCGAAGTTGCTTTCAACGACATCAACGACAACATGGACCTCGCCGAGGACTTCATCAAATACCTCGTACGCTACGCCTTGGAGCACAATATGGACGACCTGCAGTTCCTCAACGACATGTTTGAAAAAGAGCTCATCGAGCGACTCAACTTCGTCATCAACAACAACTTCATACGTTTAGGTTACACCGAAGCCATCGACATCCTCCTCAAGTCGGGCCACACCTT
>DBXU01000024.1 GCA_002310075.1 Bacteroidales bacterium UBA1204
TATATGCGTTACGCTGAAAACCACAAGTATAAACTCACCATCTCGAACCTTTTGGAGGCTGACGACGCCGGCATCAAGCAGGTGACGATGAAACTCGAAGGCGACTACGCCTACGGCTACCTGAAAGGCGAGAACGGCGTGCACCGACTGGTACGTGTCAGTCCTTACAACGCACAAGGCAAGCGCATGACCTCGTTTGCCTCAGTGTTTGTCACCCCTCTTATCGACGACACCATCGAAATTGTTGTTGAGCAGTCGCGCCTTTCGTGGGACACCTTCCGCAGCGGCGGCGCTGGCGGCCAAAACGTCAACAAGGTGGAATCGGGTGTTCGTTTGCGCTACCAATACAAAGATCCCTATACCGGCGAGGAAGAAGAAATCCTCATTGAAAACACTGAGACCCGCGACCAGCCGAAGAACAAGGAAAATGCTTTGCGCCTCTTGAAGTCACAACTCTACGATCGTGAGATGCGACACCGCATGGAAGAACAGAACAAAATCGAAGCGGGCAAGCTGAAGATTGAATGGGGCAGTCAGATCCGCTCCTACGTCTTCGACGACCGTCGAGTGAAAGACCATCGCACCAACTACCAGACCTCTGACGTACAAGGCGTCATGGACGGTAACATTGATGCGTTTTTAAAAGCATATTTGATGGAATTTGGCGGAAAGAAAGAATAACTTAAAGCAGTTTCAACTAAAATAAAAAACACAATGAAAATTCTAACCATCATCACCATGTTTTTGGCCCTGTTAGCCAAAGACCCGACTCCAGCCATTCAACAATTTGTGAAGACCTATTTCCCCAAAACCACCATCCTTTTCACCCAACGCGATGAAGGTGAATACGAGGTGAGACTGAGCGACGGAACGGAAATCGAGTTTACCCGCAAAGGCGAATGGAAACACATCGATTGCAAGCACTCTAACGTTTATACTAGTGTGCCCGATGCACTTATTCCTGCTGAAATCACCAACTATGTGAAAGCCAGTTTCCCCGATGAAGATATCATCAAAATAGACAAGGACAGAAGAGACTGGGAAATCGAATTGAGCAACAGACTGGAAATCAAGTTTGACAAAAAATTCCGTGTCCTCGAGTACGACGACTAAGGTTTTTCACAAACCAACCATCAAGCGGCTTGAAATCTTTCAGGCCGCTTTTGTTTTTTTGCAGTGACTTTACAATATGTATCTCAAAAAACGTATTTTTGCAGCCATATAAAACGTGTATTATGATCACTTTCTTTATCGCTTTGGCCGTCCTCATTCTCGGCTATTTTGTATACGGAAAGCTCGTCGAGAAGATCTTTGGCATCGACCCGCAACGCCCCACCCCTGCCACAACCATGGCCGATGGCGTCGACTATGTGCCGATGAAGCCATGGCGTATCTTCTTGATCCAGTTCTTGAACATCGCTGGTGTAGGTCCCATCATCGGAGCCATCATGGGTGCACAGTTTGGCACGGCGTCCTTCCTCTGGATTGTGTTGGGAAGCATCTTCGCTGGTGCCGTCCACGACTATCTTGCCGGCATGATCTCGTTGCGTGATAAGGGTGCAAGCCTGCCCGAAATCCACGGCACCTACTTGGGCAATGGCGCCAAACAAATTATGCGCGCTTTTACCATTATCTTGATGATTTTGGTCGGCGTGGTCTTCGTCAACACACCTGCCACACTACTGAATGCCAACTTCACGCAAGGCTGGAATCCCTACATCTGGATCATCATCATCCTAGTTTACTACCTGATTGCCACTCTCCTACCTATCGACAAGCTCATCGGCAAAATCTACCCCATCTTCGGCATCCTGCTGTTGGGCATGGCTGTTGCCATCTTCGTGGCTTTCCTCATTTACAAACCTGAGATTCCCGAGTTGTGGAGCGGCATGCAAAATCGCCATCCTGATGCGACCAACAACCCCATCTTCCCGATGATGTTCATCAGCATCGCATGCGGTGCCATCTCTGGTTTCCATGCCACGCAATCGCCCTTGATGGCGCGTTGCATGGTGAATGAGAAGCAAGGGCGCCCGATTTTCTATGGTGCCATGATCACTGAAGGCATTGTAGCTTTGATCTGGGCTGCTGCCGCTGCCTATTTCTTTGGTCCCGACAGCGTCGTCGACGTCACAGGCAAGAGTGGTGCCGCCATCGTGGGTATCATCGCCAACACTTGGTTTACCCCTGTCATCGCTACCATCACCATTTTGGGTGTTATTTCAGCTGCCGTCACCTCTGGCGACACGGCATTGCGTTCGGCACGACTCATCATCGCCGACTTCATGCACTTCGACCAGAAGCCCATCAAGAACCGCTTGATTGTCGCCATTCCCATGTTTGCTGTCACGGCAGCCATCCTAGTCTACAGCATCTCCAATGCCAAAGGCTTCCAAGTCATCTGGCGTTACTTCGCTTGGGCCAACCAAGTGTTAGCCACGGTGACACTTTGGGCCATTTCGGTTTACTTAGCCAAAAACAAGGGCAAGTCGTGGTATCTCATCACCCTCATCCCTGCCCTCTTTATGACCATGGTGACGGGATGTTTCCTCTTCGTAGCCAAGGCTTCCGACGGCGGACTCGGTTCCATCCTGCCCCGCCCCGTGGGCTACGGCATCGGCGCGGCCATCACCTTGTTAGGGCTGGTGTTGTTTTACATATGGAAAAAACGCCAAAACCGTCTATTAAACGTCTAATGACCATCTAACCCATACTAAAAAACAAACGATGAAAAGAACAATATTGACTCTATTGGTAGGCCTGATGGCCAACTTGGCTTTCGCTGAGAGCATCCTGACCGAAGGTTTCGAATACGCCAATCAAGATTTCCAAACGCCCATCGGATGGACTTGTGACGACAATTCTTGGCTTTGTGGATACCAAGAAAAAGACCATAACCGTATACCTCATTCAGGCAATTGGTACGCCTTTACCAATGACGAGGAAGCATGGATGTTCATGCCGCTGAGCCTATTCAACCGAATGGACTATCGTTTTATCTGCTGGGCCATTTCCGACGGAACCTTTCAACTGGAATTCTGGGCAGGCAACGAATCCAACCCTGACAACATGCACACGCTTCTGCTATCAACCTCCGTCAGTAGCGGGAACTATGAAAAGTTTTCCTCCTATGTCGACAGCATTCCAGATGGATGTAATTACATCGCAATCCATGCCCTTGCAAGCCCCGGCGCCTCGTATCTCACCATCGATGATATTGAAATTGACATGGTCCAACAGTATGATTTTGAGGCTGTAACCATCAGCAATGACACGGCGATGTATCCTGGCACACAGGCTGTATTTCGTTATATTGTCCACAACACCGGTTACGACCCCGTCGACATCACGGCACACCCTTCCAACGAATACTTCACCGACTTCAGCTGCTATGCAAACGGCATCAGCGGCATGACCTTCCCAACACAACCCGACGAAACCGTCGAGGTGGTCTTCTATGCCACACTACGACCTGAGGTGGAGCCAGGTTCGGTGGTTTGGCTCGACATCATGATGACCATCCCTTGTGGTTGCAACACGGCCATGGCCACCTTCTGGGTGACGCCCCTTGCGCCGACACAAGTGTATGAAAACCTTCCAAACATCAGCATCTATCCCAATCCAGCACTGCATCACGTCACCATTGAGATGGAAGGGTTAGAGCGAGTTTGCGTCTTTGACGAAACGGGTAAAATGATAAAGAGCGTCCCCACAAACGGAAACGCCCTTCAACTTGATCTTACCGATCTGAAAGCCGGTTATTACTTCATTTCAGCCAAGACACGTTCCACTTCTTCTTTCGTGAAGCCAATCTTGAAAATGTGAGTCGGTTGCAGGTGATAGACCTCATGCTCGGCATGGAAGCGTTTCTCACCTCCACCTGTGACATTTAACATCACCACGTCGTCAGCTTTCACCATTTTCTTTTCTATCGCCTGCTGCAATGAAGCGGTAGCTACGGCAGCAGCATGGTAGATATCGATACCTTCCGTTTCCTCAAACAGCATTTTGGCTGCATCCGCCTCAGCATTGCTCACCGCGAGGATGTCGCCGTTCGTGTCTTTCAAGGCATCATAGAGTCCACCTGCCAAACCATAAGGCGGCTTGCGATTGGACAGCACCGGAGCGCAAATCTCCGCTGCATCCTTGCGGGCCTGATCAGCATCGTATGGCAAAAGTGCCCTTGAGTCAGCCTTCCAAGCCTCATACATAGGCAGGAAAGGCTTGTTTTGTGAGACCATCAGACGGGCTTTGTTGGCACCAAAGCGTCCATCCTCGATGAAACGCAAGTTGGCCTCCCATGCCGCGATGGCACCCGTGCCACTACCAACAGCCTGGAAGTAGAAATCAGGCGTGCGGCCGATGAAGGTGGTGGCCGACATCATCGTGGTACCCATGCCGTCGCGCCGGGCGATGTTCTTGGCACCGCCTTCGGCAAGGTAGCCATCCAACTCACAGACCACATTCGAAAGATTGATGGCATCAAAATAATCACTGCCCGATTCAGTGGTGATGAGTTTCACACATGGATTCAAAGGTTTGTCGAACCACAAGGCCTTGATATTGTCTTGCGGCACACAAAGCAGCAACTTGATGCCATTGTCGGAGCACACCTTGGCAAAGGCACGAGCGGTATTACCTGCCGATGCCACAACAAGAACCTTGTTCCTCTGCTCCTCGCCTAAACGGGCACAAACCGAGAAAGCTTCCATCTCTTTAAAGGAGCAGGTCGTCATCTTGGCGCCACGTTCTGGCCACCAACCGTTAAAGGTAATATAAAGATTCCGCAGGCCGAGACGACGAGCAAGTCCCTCGCTCTTATAGGTAATAGGCTCAGAAGGATGGTTCAACATGGTCTTGATAGGCAACCAGTCGGCATAACGGTACAAACCCAAGCAAGCCCCTTCCTTAACATCGATCTGTTTGTTTTCATAGACAGGACGCACCATGCTTGGTGTGGGACATTCCTTGTCGTCCAAAGTCCAACCTTCGTCATCGAAAACTCTGCCTGTGGCAACAGTCTTAAGTTGGTATTTAGTAGCGGTAAAAATCATAGACTTATCTTTTATGCCCTGCAAAAATAAAAAAAGTAAATGTTATTACAGTAAATAATCGTACTAATTTTATCCGCCGAAGGGAAAAGGAGCAAAAGGGCTTATGGAAGGAAAAGACAGCTGTCGCCATAGCTCAAGAATCGAAAATCATGATCGAGAGCAAAGCGATAGCATTCCTTCCAACGCTCTCCGATGAGTGCTGAGACCAACAGAAGCAAGGTGCTCTTCGGTTGGTGGAAATTGGTAATCAGCCCGGTGATGACATGCATTTTGTAGGAAGGCGCTATCATCAAGGCAGTGCTGGCCTCGAGACGGGTCAAGTCATGTTTGTCGAGATAATCCAATATCAGCCGCAAGGATTCCGATGTCTTCAAAGCTTCATGCGCTTCGTATGGATACCATTGTTCAACATGCAAAGGACGGAGAGCAAGGCCTTGTTCTTTCAGCATCATGCCAATCCAATAGAGGCTTTCCAAGGTGCGCGTGCTAGTGGTGCCCACGGGAACGATGGGTTTCCCTTCATGGTCAATCAGATTTTGTATCAATGACTTGCGCACGATGATGGTCTCCGAATGCATGGCATGTTCTCCGATGGTGTCGGTAGCCACCGGGCGGAAGGTTCCAGCGCCCACGTGTAGCGTCACCTCATCGAAGTCAAAACCTTGTTCACGAAGGGCTTCCATCAGAGGTCTTGTAAAATGCAGGCCTGCTGTAGGAGCAGCCACTGAGCCATCGTAACGGGCAAATACAGTCTGATACCGGTCGCGATCCTCGGGCTCGGCATCACGGTGAAGATAGGGCGGCAAAGGAATCTCGCCGGCAGCCTCAAGGACATTGGCAAACGGAAGTGTCGAAGGTGTCCATGAGAACTCGATTTCGGCATATTGGTCGTTTTGCGACAGACGTTCCGCATAAAGGGTTACCTGCGCACCTCCTGCCAGGAGTTCCATCGAAAGCTTCCCTTCTTTCCATCGCTTCGAATTGCCAATCAAGCACTTCCATCGTACAGGAGAGGCTGCCGCAAAAGCCACCTGATAATCCTCATCGGGCTCAAGGCAAAACACCTCAATACGCGATCCCGTAACCTTGTGAAATTGCAAACGAGCCCGAATCACCTTTGTCTCGTTGAATACCAAAAGGGCTTCATCAGGGAGGAAACCACCTATGTACTTAAATTGGGATTCTTCTATCTTATTGTCTTTCAACACTAAAAGCTTTGAAGCATCGCGCTCGGCCAAAGGATATTTGGCAATGCGTTCTTCTGGCAAAGGATAGTCATATTCTTCTATGCAAATATGCTTAACGTCGTTCATCGTCGAAAATTTGCGCAAAGGTAGGGAAATCTTTAGATTCGACTATACGAAGTGTTTCAATTATTACCTATTTTTGCAAGGTGATAGACAAAGAAAAGAAATGAATGCCATGCAGATTGCCTTAACCCGTGAGTTCCTGCTGAAGTTCCTAAAATTCGGCGCGGTGGGCTTATCGGGCGTGTTCGTCAACTTTGGCATCACCTATGTCTGCAAGGAATGGCTCAAATGGAACAAGTACCTCAGCAACATCCTAGGCTTTGTCTTCGCTGCCACCACCAATTACATCCTAAACCGGCTTTGGACATTCCAAAGCGACAATCCTCAGATTGGCACCGAATATGCCAAATACTTTTTCATTTCACTAGTAGGCTTGGGTATTGACACCTTGACCGTGTATCTGCTCAACGGCAAACTGAAATGGAATTTCTACCTCAGCAAGGTTTTCGCCATCGGTTTCGCCACGCTGTGGAACTTTTTTGGCAACCTCTTGTTTACCTTTGCGTAAACTACAGGAACTTCTCCAAGAACACGAAAGGCATCAGCGACTCCACGCCATCAAACACCATGATGGGGCCTGTCTCGCCTTGGCACAGCACCCTTAAAGGCCGTTTCGACACATGCTCCGCCTCTACCATCACCTGCCGACAGGCTCCGCAGGGAGCGACAGGTTCGTCAATGTGTTTCGACGCCGAATAAGCCGTAACCGCCAACGCCTCAAACGCCACGCCCGGATATTGCGCCATGGCGGCGAACATCGCCACCCGTTCAGCGCACAAGCCGCTGGGATAGGCAGCGTTCTCCACATTGTTGCCTAAAACGACAACGCCATTGGCCAGACGCACTGCCGCACCAACATTGAACTTGGAATAAGGTGCATAGGCATTTTTGGCCGCCTCATGAGCTTGGCATAACAGCTCTGCATCCTTGGGGTCCAGCTCCTTGGGGTCGTCACAAACAATGTAGGGGCAAACAAATTGATCCTTTCTCATATTATTACTTTTTAGTTTCTTCCATTTCAACGCTTCCTTCCCTAGAGCTAGGATAGACAAAGAATAGGAACGCATAGAAAAATGCAAACAACGAAGCTCCCGCCTGGGTTTCAAATGTGTCCTCAGGAAACATTGACAAGGCCATGATACATATGAAAACCGTGATCAAATACGACCTATACTTTCGAGAAGACAACCACGGGTAAAACAGTACGAGCAACAATAGCGACAAACCCACCAAGCCAAAGGCCACTGCTATGGCAAGATACTGGTTGTGCGCCCTAAAACGAGAGTCCTTATCCAACGGAGAATTGATTTCTTCGTATGCTTGGGCAAAAGCCTGAGGCACATCGCCCGTACCTACACCAAAAAGCCAATGATGTTTGACAATGTGCAATGACGCCCTGGTGAACTCGATACGTTGCGACACGGACCCCCCATTAGGGTTGTTGTAACGACGATACTTGCTATATTCAAACAAGGTTGAAGAAAGGCGTGCTCGCAGTCCAGGATGAAGCCAGTTGTTATAGTTAGCTTCTCCTTTTTCCACATTCCGTATGTCTTCCTCGCTGAGTGCCATGACGCCCTCGGCATCCTTGCGCAGCCCTTTGGAGGTAAGGTATCGCGCCAAAGTGGGTTCCAACCGTTGTCCATTCAATGCCTTGCCGTCCAAGGGCAAGTCACTACGCTGCGGCCATGTCTCATAAAGCTCTTTCTTGCAATAATAAAGCCCCACATACCTGCCATCCTCAATGGGATTGTAGACCGTATCATGCCAATAGTAGTTGCCCGATGCGGTTTTTTTGTCCAAAGTGGCGACATCCACCGTTTCCACTTTCAGCAGTGGCTTCAGAAAATGCGACACAAGCCCCACTCCCAATGCCAGGATGGCCACAGTGACGACAACCATGGCGACATGCCAGGAACGACTCTTTTTCCATCGCCATGCAGCATAAAAAACAGAGACAAAGACGACAGCGGCAAGGATGATATAACCTGACAATGACTCAAAGATATAAATCTGATAGACAAACCAGAACAACAAAAGCCACTTCAGGAAATTGTCCAATGCGACTTTCACGCCAAACGTTGGCACGCCTTTCGTTTTGTGGACGCGGTCTCTATAAAGATAATAACCGATAATCGCCATACTAAATACGATATTCAGGCAGAAACGGATATGGCTAATGAAACGCGAAATCTCACGCACATCTTCGTATTCTCTTCTTATATAGGTAAAGAAACTGAACTGCGTGGCCACAAACACCGAAAGCACGTAAACAAGCATCACCAGATTGACGCGCTTGCGGTCAAGGGGCGGCATTGACGAAAGGATGAAAGGCAAGACCAAAATAGGCAATTTGACACGCAAGTCCCTCAAGGCATACTGAAAATCGCTGGTATAAAGCAGACCCGCAACATGCAGTAGATAAAAGGAGACCAATAGGATGGCTATCTTATTGTGCACAAAACTGGAGAGCTTGCTTCGGAATGATTTTGTGCAAACACCATCAATGATCCAGACGCCGGCGAGCCAAAACTGTGACAGGCCCATCAGGAATGGCGACAAGGTAAGGCCTACAGCCATCATCAGCAGACCCAAAAGGTAGGCCTGATTCAGATAGGGCCGTATGGAAGCCTTTAACGTCATCACTTGCCACTCAATATTTTATGGTACTCGTCTTCCCCTTTTGTATTCAACAAAATCTCAAACGCCCGCTCCAAATCGGGATCGTTCTGCAAAGAAGCAACGATCCTACCTTTCTGATAATAATAGCGTCCGACGATCTCAGAGCGCAACAGCTCTTCGATATCTTTGCGGTTATTGAGCAAGTCGTTGTCCTTTTCTGCAGCCAAATTCTTCTCCAACAAATCGATTTGCGGTTTAATCTTGTCGAGATAGCCTTCTTGTTTGGCGGTTTTCTTGAGTTTCTCAATGGCCTTTTCACTTTCTGTGGTATAAGTGAACTTCTTGTCTTTCACAAATTGCATGAAATCCTTGTAAGTGGCTTCATCGATTTGGAAACGATCGGCCGAGTCGATGCTCTTGTGCTCACTATAATACTTATTGGCGTAATCAAAGATATAATTCTTGCCATACAGATAAGCCGTCACAGTAGCGTAGACATTGCGGTCCACTTTCACATCGGGCGTGATGCCATGGCCTTCATAAACGATGCGACCGCCAGCCGTTTTGAATGCCTTGCCTAGTGTATCCAACTTCTGAGTGGTGTCTTTTTTATGCGAATAATCAATTTCCTGGATGCAACGGCCGCTGGGGATATAGTAATGGGCCACTGTAACTTTCATTTGGGTGTTGTAACTCAACGGAAGGATATTCTGCACCAAGCCTTTGCCAAAGGTGCGCTGGCCGATGATCACGCCACGGTCGTAATCTTGGATGGCACCTGCCACGATTTCGCTCGCCGAGGCGCTATTGCCATCCACCAATACAGCCAAAGGGATTTCAAGGTCGACAGGGTCGTTGGTGGTAGGATGCACGCTACAGGCCGTCGGGGTCTTACCTTTCATCGACACTACAGGTTTGCCTTTAGGAACAAACAAATTGACAATGTCGACCGCCTCGTTCATCAAGCCACCTCCGTTACCGCGCAAGTCGAGGATGAAGCCTTTTAGCTTATGGCTTTTCTTCATGGCGACCAGCTTCTCTTTCATTTCCTTGGCCGCATCACGGGTGAAGCCGCTCAATGAAAGGTAGGCGATGCCATTGTCGAAAACGGTATAATACGGGATATTGTCGATTTTAACCTTTTCGCGCTTCAGCTTCTTCTCTATAGGTTTGTCAACACCGTAACGCTGTATCTTCAAGGTCACCTCTGTGCCAGGCTGTCCTTTCAAAAGTTCACTCACTTCGGCGGTGTTTTTCTTCTTGCAGTCGACGCCATTCACCGAAAGGATGATATCGCCTGCAATCAGCCCCTCTTTTTGGGCCGGCCATCCATAATAAGGTTCCGAGATGCGGGTGAATTCACCATCGTATTGGATCAAGGCGCCGATACCGCCATACTCTCCTGTGGTCATGAAACGGGCATTCTCGATATCCGATTCGGGGATGAAAACAGTATAAGGGTCAAGACCAGAAAGCATGGCCTTGATGGCGGCCTCGTTGAGTTCACCTGGGTTGATTTCATCGACATAATTAAGGTTGAGCTCACGCATGAGGCTATTATAGATGTCGATGCTCTTGGCAATCTCAAAATTATTCTGCTTTTCCTGGGCGATCATACCCAAAGGCAGCAGCAGCGCCAAAACCAAAGTAATGAGAGATATTTTCTTCATATTCAATTATTTATTTCAAGATTTCAAAATACAAAAACCCGCCCCAAGCATTACGGGACTGGGTCATAGCCACTACCGCCCCATGGATTGCATGACAGCACACGCTTAACAGTAAGCCAACCACCTTTAAAGAAGCCGTATTTGCTGATAGCCTCGATGCCATAATTGGAACAAGTGGGTGTATATCTGCAGCTTCGTCCTATGAAAGGCGATAAGGTGACCTGATATAACCTAATTAACAGGATGAGTCCTTTAGCGGGCAGTTTTATGACGCTTTTCAAAAGCTTTTTCAATTTCATGGATGGCTTTTTTCGTCTTGTTGAACATTTCATCAAAAGAATGGATGACCGTAGCCGTATAGACTAACGCCACATCCACCGAAATATTATCCTTTTGGCAGATATTATATAAGGTAATCTTGTTTTTACGCCACGCTTCGCGTATGAGGCGTTTGACACGATTCCGCTTAAAGGCGTGATGAAAACGTTTCTTTGAAACGGAAACCAGCAGCCTGACGGTCACAGGACGGTCGCCACAATCATGAAACAAATAGATGACGCGATAGGGGTATGAGGAGAAGCCCACGCCTTTATCGAACAAGGTTTCGATGTCTTTGTCCTTGTTGATCCGTTCGTATTTTGCGAGGCCCTCCTTCGCTGTCATGACAGAACGTTTTGAGAGGGCTTATTTCTTGCGGTTCTTTTTCACTTCGGCAGCAAGGAACTCCTCGATGGCCATCGTCATTGAAGGGGCCGTCTCCGTAGGAGCCTTGAAAGTCAAATCGTAGCCAGCATCAACGACGGCTTGACATGTGGCGTCACCGAAACCGGCAATACACACGTCATTTTGCACAAATCCTGGGAAATTCGTTTTCAAGGATACAATACCAGCAGGGCTGAAGAAAACCAGCATGTCGTAATCCTCAATCTTGATGTTCTTGAGGTCGGCAGGAACCGTCCTGAACATCACGGCTTTGGTATAATTCAATTTGGCGGCTGTCAGCATCTCGGTAGTGCTGTCGGAGGTGATATCGGAACAGCAGTAGAGATACTTTTCATCGCGATGCTTCTTCATGATGTCGATCAAGTCGTTGATGGTCTGGTTACCATAAAAAACCTTACGTTTCCTATATTGAACGTAACGTTGGAGATAAAGTGCCGTCGACTCGTTGATGCAGAAATACTTCAAGGTTTCAGGAATGTTGTAACGCATCTCCTTGGCAATTCTAAAGAAATGGTCAACAGCATTACGGCTGGTCAGGATGATGCCCGTATAGTCAGGCAATTTAATATGCTCTTGGCGAAGCTCGCTCGCCGTCACCCCATCAAGCTTGATAAACTTCTCGAAAGTAAACGTAACGCCATATTTCTTCATCAGATCGCCATACGGTGTCTTCGAAATGTCGGCAGGTTGTGGTTGTGATACCAGGATCGACTTAATCTTCATGCTTTTCTTCGCTTTAAAACCACTATCAAATCTAGAAATATACCTCTCGCCAGTTACTTAACCCATTAAAAGACAGTACCTTTACTAAAAAACCTAAGGCCTGCTGTCAAGAGCATTGCAACCGGTGCGATTTCGAGGGCGCAAAAATACAAAAAAATATAAAACGAAGATACTTTTGTGTTAACTCTTGTCTCCACAAATTCAAAAACGAACCGCAACAAAGCGGCCAAAATGAGGATGCCAATGCCCACCCAGACGAAGGCCGTGTAAGGATTGTACAACAAAAGCAAGAGCACTGGCAGCATGGCGATAAGGCAGAGTGTGGAGATGGAAAATTGGACCGCCATCTGACGGTCGACGGTATCCTTGGCTTCAAAAAGCCAATTCACCAAACGTAAAGCGGAAAAACGCAGCAACACCCATACCCCAACCGCAAACAAAAGGATGCCGAACACCCTGATACTATTGTATTGCACCACATCACGCGAGAAAACAACGCATGACTTTTGCAGAAACAGGGCTATGATAACGACATAAGCCATGATAAAAGAAACACCAAGGAAACTCTTGGTCGGCGTCCATTCACGCAACAGCTGGTTAGTGTGGGCTACGCCTCCAGGGACGCTCAGTATCTGGCGGAATTGTCGCGGATAAAGCTGCTTGTTGAGCACCACCAGCAGCAGGATGATGCCTATCGCCAGCAGGTTCCATCCTGCCAAAACATCATAAGTCACCCTTGGCAAGGGCGTAATGTAGCCGTTGAAGCCCGAGGTGATGAAACTGGGCACCACACTATCGCATCGGATTGTATCGGCCAAAGCGATGGAATCTGTACTTGGAAGCGGCGCTTGAAAAGGATTCTGGTAAGATATGTACGGATAATCCGGCATGGGCTTCTTTCAAATTACGCTGCAAAAATAATGGATTATTTGCAAATCGACACAAAAACTTCTTAACTTTGCATTTCAATTTCCGACATAACAACTGACAACTATTAACATCAAACTGAATAAAATGGATTTAATGCAAGAAATTATTGCCAATGCCCAAGCCAACAAGCAGCGCATTGTGCTCCCCGAGGGTGACGAGCCTCGCACCCTGAAAGCCGCCGACCGCCTTCTTGCCGATGGCGTTGCCGACATCATCCTTATCGGTCCTGCCGAAAAAATCAAGGAGATGACCGCCGAGTTCGGTCTCAAGAACATCGACAAAGCCCGCATCGTCGACCCCAAGAACAACCCCGACACGCAGAAATATGCCGACATGCTCTATGAGCTGCGTAAAGCCAAGGGCATGACGCCTGAGCAAGCCAAAGACCTGGCACAAAACTTCATGTACCTCGGCATCCTGATGGTCAAAGCCGGCGAAGCCGATGGCCTCGTCAGCGGTGCTCGCAGCACCACGGGCGACATGCTACGTCCTGCCTTGCAGATCATCAAGACCGTTCCTGGCGTCACCTGCGTCAGCGGTGCTTTTACTATGTTCCTTCCCGAAGGTTGTCCTTACGGCAGCAACGGCCGCATGGTCTTCGCCGACTGTGCCGTCACGCCCATGCCGACGGCTGAGCAGCTGGCTGAAATCGCCATCTGCACTGCCGACACGGCTAAAGCCATTGCCAAGATTGACCCCGTCACCGCCATCCTGAGCTTCTCCACCAAGGGCAGTGCCAAACACGAGGTGGTCGACAAGGTCATCGAAGCCACCCGCATCGCCAAGGAACGCCGTCCCGACCTCGTGCTTGACGGTGAGCTGCAGGCCGATGCCGCCATTGTGCCTTCCGTAGGCGCCAGCAAAGCCCCGGGTAGCCCCGTCGCCGGCAAGGCCAACACGCTCGTGTTCCCCTGCCTCGAAGTGGGTAACATCGCTTACAAACTCGTACAGCGTTTGGCAGGCGCCGAAGCCGTCGGACCTGTGCTGCAAGGTCTCGCCAAACCCTGCAACGACCTCAGCCGCGGCTGCTCCATCGACGATGTCTACAAACTGGTGGCCATCACTTGTAACCAAGCAATTGCACAAAAACAGAAATAACCATGAAGATATTAGTCCTCAACTGCGGCAGCTCCTCCATCAAGTACCAGCTGCTGGAAATGGAAAACGCCAATTCANNTCATCGCGCCTGTTGGCCAAAGGCCTGCTTGAACGCATCGGCCTCGAAATGGGTGAGTTTACCCACAAATACAACGGCGAAAAATATTACGAACAACTTCCTATTCCGAACCACACCGAAGGCATCAAG
>DBXU01000100.1:0-469 GCA_002310075.1 Bacteroidales bacterium UBA1204
TCGAATGCGTGGTGCAGAGCGAAGATCTGCCGAGCATCTACGAGGTGCCTGTCAACATGCAACGCCAAGGCCTTGATGCCGCCTTGCTGCGCAAATTCGGCTTGCCGGTAGGAGAAATCCCCAAGATGGAAGGCTGGCACCGTTTCTTGGAGTTGCAACGCACGGCCACCCAAGAGGTGCATGTGGGTCTGGTGGGCAAATACGACCTGCAAGACGCCTACAAGAGCATTCGCGAGAGCTTGATTTTGGCAGGTATCTACAACCATGTGAAGGTGAAGATCGACTTCATCAACAGCGAGAATATCACCAAGGAGAACGTCGCAGAACAACTCTCGGGTGTGGCAGGCATCTTGGTTTGTCCTGGCTTCGGACAACGCGGCATCGAAGGCAAGATTGTCGCGGTGGAGTATGCGCGTGTCAACAACCTGCCCGCCTTTGGCGTATGCCTCGGCATGCAGATGATGGTCAT
>DBXU01000100.1:483-21357 GCA_002310075.1 Bacteroidales bacterium UBA1204
AAAGACGCCAACTCGAGCGAGATGGCTGATACTCCTCACAATGTCATCGACATGATGGAGGAGCAGAAGACCATTACCAACCTTGGAGGCACCATGCGTTTGGGCGCTTACAGTTGCAACCTGCGAGAAGGCAGCCGTGTGGCCGAGATCTATGGCACACCACAAATCAGCGAACGCCATCGCCATAGATACGAGTTCAACAACCTTTATAAAGACGAATACGAGAAAAACGGCATGCAATGCGTTGGCGTGAACCCCGAGAGTGACTTGGTCGAGATTGTCGAGATCCCCAGCCACCGTTGGTTCATCGGCACCCAGTTCCACCCTGAGTATTCCAGCACCGTTTTGCATCCTCACCCCTTATTCTTGAGTTTCATCAAAGAAACTTCCAAAGGCCTTTAAGACAAAAAAAAGCCGAAGGTAACTTCGGCTTTTTTGTTGATTTGTAAATACGTTTCTTTATTCGGCTGGCGTCTCTGCAGGAGCCTCCTCAGCAGGCATTTCAGCAGCGGGAGTTTCCGCAGCAGGTGCAGCAGGCATTGTATTTTCAATCTGCTCACGCATCTCTGTATCATAAGCATTGCCCGACTTCACATTCTTGGGGATGGTAATGCTCGAAATCAAGCACAACACCACCAAGATGGCAGCCATTGTCCAAGTGGCTTTTTCAAGGAAATCGGTCGTCTGACGAACACCCATCATCTGGTTGGCACCACCAAAATTGGAGACCAAACCACCACCTTTTGAGTTCTGAACCAGAACGACTAATCCTAATAACACACTGACAATCAGAATTAAAACTACTACTAATGTGTACATGTTTATTGATTTAATGTTTGACTTTCTTGTAACCGTTCAATTTGGGCTGCAAAATAACTACTTTTTTTTGGATATTTCAAGCCTAATTTTTCATAAATTGAAATTGCCTTGTCGAGATAGCCTTGTTTCTCATAGATTTTCGCCAAAGTCTCGCTTACGATGTTCTCTTGGTCGATGATACTATTTTGTGCCACCGAGATGGGATTATAGAATTCCGCCTTAGGCCTAGAAATGCTGGGATTCTCAAGAATAAACTTATCGATCAATTCTTTGCGAGAAAGCTTCTTCGGGGCAGGCTTTTCAGTTTCCTTACGTTGCTTTTCGTCTTCGATTTCTTTCAAGCGTTTGGCGATAATGGCTTTCAACTCGTCGAGCGATTTCTTTTTCTCTTCTAACAACGCCATTTCGGCTGAGAGTTCCTCATGGCTACCACTCAGGTTGATTTCAGGGATAATGAAGACCTTTTCGCGGATGATACTGTCGTTAGCCTCTGTCGGACTTTCCACCGATTCGATGCGCGAAAACACGTTGTCCATAGGAACAAACTCATCAGGCAGGGCTGGCGTCTCGGGTTGTATCTCGTAACGATGCTTTGCAATGACTGAGAAAAGCCTCAGTTTATCGCGGTTAGGCACCATGCTTGCTGCAAGGCGCAACTGCTGCTCATAGCCCGGATTGTCTTCATGCTGGTAAGCGACAGCCAAAAGGGCCTGACCGATGCCGAAATAAGGATATTTGGCTACCAGGCCTTCAAGCTCACGCACCTTGGGACCTTTCATAGTCTCAGGCCGATTCATATAATCTATCAATGCTGTAGCTTCCATTCTTTTACCAATTAACCAATGCTTTATTAAAGATATCCTCCACCAGGGCTTCTACGATGGTCATCGTCAACGTTTCTTGAACTGCATTCAGATCTTGGTCGCTGGGATAGTCTTCATAGTGGCTGAAACGGGTCTCGAAGTCCTTGGTCTCATCGAAACGATTGCTGAATCTTACGTTGATGGTTATCGTAAGACGATTCATGGCTGCCGTCTGCGAAGCAGTAATGGCAACAGGAGTCGTCCTATAATCGACAATTTCGCCTTCAAACGACAAGTCGCCGTCCTCATCGACCATCTCTAACGGGGTCTGATTCATCACAGCATCGCGCAATGCCGAACTGAAATCGTTGCTGAGAGTCGGGTTAACCATCTGTGCGTGGTTGGGAAAATAGTGCACCGACACGGTCTTTGCCTCTGCAGGTATTGACGCACCTGAGAAGGAATAGATGCCACAACCGTGAAACAAAAAAGCCACGACTGCGCAGAGTAGCACTATCTTCAGCCTTATCTTCATAAGTTGATATTGTATTCGTTTATCTTTCTGTATAAGGTTCGCTCGCTGATGCCCAAGGCTTTCGCCGCATCTTTGCGTTTGCCTTTATGCGTTTCCAATGCTTTGCAAATCATCTCCTTCTCATGCTGTTCAAGCGAAAGGCTCTCGGCTTTGTAATGGTCCTCGGCCGGAAGAATCTCAGTAAATTCCTGCTCCGTCACCTCATGCTCGTCGGGTTTGACACGTGTCACAACCGTATCACCGATTTGGGTCACAGGTGTAGCTTGTACATAATTCGTCTCCATGGGATGGCCGTTACTCATATTGTTGACCTGGGCGCGCAATTCGGCGATGTCTTTCTTCATGTCGAAAAGCACACGGTACAGCAGGTCGCGCTCGCTGACGCTGTCCATGGTGTCGTCGTGATGCAACAACATAGGCAAGGAACTCTGCACTGGATTGGGCAGGTATTTAGCCAAGGTCTCCGCCGTGATGGTACGGTCTGTCTCCATGATGGAGATTTGTTCGGTAACATTCTTCAACTGGCGCACGTTGCCATCCCAACGATAGTCCTCTAGCATCTTCACGGCTTCAGGCGTCAAAGTGATAGTAGGCATATGGTTGCGCTCGGCGAAGTCGGCAGCAAACTTACGGAACAGCAATGGTATGTCGCTTTTTCGCTCACGTAAGGCAGGGACATGGATCGGGATCGTGTTCAAACGGTAGTATAAATCCTCACGGAAGCGTCCTTTTTCGATGGCCAAAGGCAAGTCCAAGTTAGTGGCAGCCACGATTCTGACATCCGTTTTCATCACCTTGGAGCCTCCCACACGAATGAATTCGCCATTTTCAAGCACACGCAGCAGTCGGGCTTGAGTGGAAAGAGGCAACTCACCAACCTCATCCAAAAAAAGAGTGCCTTTGTCGGCAATCTCGAAATAACCTTTGCGTTCGTTGACAGCCCCTGTGAACGAGCCTTTTTCATGGCCGAACAATTCCGAGTCGATAGTGCCCTCTGGGATGGCGCCACAGTTCACGGCAAAATATTGTCCATGTTTGCGCGCGCTGTTTTGATGGATAATCTTCGGAAACACATCCTTACCTGTACCGCTCTCACCTGTGATGAGCACGGTAAGATCGGTGGCGGCCACCTGCGCTGCGATGCCGATGGCACGGTCCAGCTCGGGGTCGTTGCCTATGATGCCGAAGGTTCGTTTGATTGCCTGTACATCCATTATCTCAGCACTGCATTAAGTTGTTGTTCCATTGCGCTCTGAATCTTACCCATGGTCTTTTCAATCACCTTGTCGGTAAGCGTGGTGGTGGGTGACATCAGCACGAAACTCATGGCATATTGTTTTTTTCCTTCCGGAATCTTCTCGCCTTCATACACGTCGAAGAGGCTCATGGACTGCAGGATCTTGTTCTCGGCAGCCATGGCTACTTTCTTCACTTCGTCGAAGGTGACGTTCTTGTCGAAAATCATGGCGAGGTCACGGCGCACAGCGGGGAACTTCGACAGCGGCTCGAAGTGCACTTCCTTGGCCTTGGCAAGGCATTGCATCATCATGGTCCAATTGAAGGTGGCATAAAACACGTCTTTCTTCAAGTCGAAATGTTTCAGCGTCTTCTTGCTGAGCTTGCCTAAAGTGACTATCTCCTTGCCATCGATGCAATAGGTGGTAGCATAGTCGAAATGCGGCAGGTTGGCTTCCTTGGCTTCCAAGGTCTTGAAGTCGAACTTGAAGTGGTTGAGCACGCCCATGACGTATTCCTTCAGGTCGAAATAGTCGAGTGCCTTTGTCGGGGCATTCCACAGCTCGGCTTGCTTGTTGCCGGTGAGGAAGAGGTCGAGGCAAGTGTGTTCGCTATAGGGCTTGAGCGGCTTGGCCTCATCGCCGACTTTGCTGGCGTCGAAGAAATAAACGTTGCCGAACTCGAAGAATTTCATGTCGCTGACCTTACGGTTTTGGTTGAAGGCGATACTCTCCAAGCCACCCCACATCAGGGTNNTCGCTGCTCAACGGGTTGAGGATCTTAACGTTCTTTTCAGGATCAAAGGCGGGGAATGCTTCACTGTAAGCGGCCTTGGTGAGCGAGTTGTTCATGATCTCGTAGAAGCCGTTGGCAACGAGCATGTCGCTGATCTTCTGCTGCATCTTGTCGGCATCAGGTTTCGCTGCACGGCTGATGGAGGCATGAATGCGGCTCGGTATCTCAATGTTATCGTAGCCATAGATACGAAGGATTTCTTCCACCACATCGGCAGGGCGCGTCACGTCGACTTTGCTGGTGTGCACGTCGACGACCACATGTTTGTCGTCTTGCTCGACGACTTGGCATTCAAGGCTCTTCAGTATGTTGACGGCTTGGTTCGGGTCGATGACCTTGCCAGCCATTCTGTTCAGGTAGTCGAACTTCAGGTCCACACGGGCAGGAGTGAAATCACCATTCTTCACGTCTTTGATCTCCGATGAGATGGTGCCACCAGCCAATTCTTTGATGAGCAAGGCTGCGCGTTTCAAGGCGAAAAGGGTGATGTTGGGGTCGGCGCCACGCTCATAGCGGAACGAAGCATCGGTCTGCAGACCATGGAACTTTGACGTCTTACGGATGCTTGTGGGGTTGAAGTAGGCACTTTCGAGAAATACGTTGGTGGTCTCCATCGTCACGCCCGACTTCTGTCCGCCAAACACGCCAGCGATACACATGGGCTCTTCGGCGTTACAAATCATCAGGTTACGGCTGTTCAACTTACGCTCCACACCATCGAGGGTAACAAATGGCGTGCCTTCAGGAAGGCATTTCACCACGACCTTCTTGCCCGTGATCTTGTCGGCATCAAAGGCGTGCATAGGTTGTCCGACTTCCATCAACACGAAGTTGGTGATGTCAACGATGTTGTTGATGCTGCGGATGCCGACGGCAGCAAGACGATTCTTGAGCCAGGCTGGCGACTCGCCGACTTTCACGCCGCTAACAGTCACACCCGAGTAGCGCGGACAAGCTTGTGTGTCTTCCACCACTACGTCGATGTCGTTATTATGGTTTTCCACCTTGAAATCGTCCACCGAGGGGCGGATGAGGTGGTATTTCGTGGTGTTNNTTCTCGCGCTGGTTGAGGGCGGCCACAAGGTCGCGGGCCGAACCGATATGTGAAGTGGCATCGCTGCGATTGGCAGTGAGGCCGATTTCAATCGTATAATCTTCTTCCACGGGGAAATAGAAAGAGGCTGGCTTGCCCACTTCATAGTCGTCGGGCAATACCATGATGCCCTCGTGTGAAGTGCCAAGTTGCAACTCGTCTTCAGCGCATATCATGCCTTCGCTGACTTCACCACGGATCTTGCCCTTCTTGATGGTGATGTGCTCGTCACCCATCCAGAGCTCAGTGTTGATGGTAGCCACAAGCACCTTTTGGCCAGCCGCCACATTGGGTGCGCCGCACACGATGTGCAGAGGCTCTTCACCACCCACATCGACAGTGGTGATGTGCAGGTGGTCTGAGTTGGGGTGATCGATGCATGTGAGCACTTTACCCACGACAACACCCTTCAAAGCGCCTTTCACCGACTCGAAACGCTCGAGGTCTTCCACCTCAAGGCCAGTGGAGGTCAGCAACTCACTAACCTTCTCTGCTGTATAATCACAGTTGACATATTGTTTCAACCAGTTATAAGAAATCTTCATCTTATTTGTATTTATTTAATTATCAAAACATTGAAGTAAACCGCATCGCGCGGATTACCAAAAGTAGTGTTCTACAAATCGGCAAAAATACAAAATTCTGCCAAAATGTCACGTAATTAATTTAATATTATGAGGTACTTAGGGAAGAGGTAACACACTCAATAACGCCGAATGGCCCTGACGTAATACGTCTCCGTCTTCAAGGCATGGTCGAAGACGACCTGTCCGTCCTCCACATGGGCGGCAGCAGCGCCTCGCGTACCAGTCTCTGTACTGGTCCAATAGGTCTTCCCCTCCAGGGTGGGGCATCCCTTTGCCTCCAAAGTGGCATTCACCGCCTCCTTGTTTTTGAGCAAAAACTCCAATTCTTCGCTCGAAGGCACATACCATTGCCGTTCGTTGATCAAGATGTGATCGTGATGGACCAGGTCCCACGTGTTTTTCAGATAGCTCCATTGGATGACGGGAAAGCGACAAAGGTCGTAATTCGACATCACGATGTTGGTGTTGTTCCAACCGCTATAAGGATTGGTAGCACCTGTCTCTTGGTTGATGTAATTGGCTTGGCACCAAGGAAGGCACACTTCCTCGAGACCGACCATCAGGCCACTGTGTGCCCCATAGGTGTAAAAGACGACACCTTCCAACGTGTCATTATGGTAATAATCCCCGACATCATAGGTAGGTTGCACCGGCACATGGGGATTATCACTATGGTTTGACTCGTATTTCTTGCATGAAGCCAAAGCCACACCAAGAACGAATAGAATGAAAAGTGCCTTTTTCATCGAAAACAAGTTTGTGGCAAAGATAGGAAAAAACGTTTGAAAGGGATGAGAAGCGAAAAGATTCCCTATATTTGCCCCAAATAAACACATATCGTATGAAAAAACTATGCCTCCTCACCTTCTTAAGCCTCGTGCTTTGCGTCTCCTGTGCCAAAAAGGAAACCGACCCGGAAGTCATCGCCATGCGCGGATTGGTGAACCGCGTAGTGCCCGAGTATTCGAAAAGCATCATTCTTGAACGCCTTCAAAACGACACCACCGACCGTTTCGAAATCGAGACGAAGGGCAAAAACCTCATCATCCGAGGTAACAACGCCAACAGCATGGCTGTAGGTCTCAACCATTACCTGAAATACTATTGCATGGCACAATACTCTTGGTTCAAGGAGGAAATTTTGCAGATTCCCTCCACCATGCCCGCGGTTCCCGAAAAGGTCAGCCTGAGTGCCCGTGTTCCCGAGCGTTTCTTCCTCAACTACTGTACCTATGGCTACACCATGCCTTGGTGGGACTGGTCGCAATGGGAACACTTCATCGACTGGATGGCGCTCAACGGCATCAACCTGCCATTAGCCATCACAGGGCAAGAAGCAGTGTGGTATGAGGTGTGGAGTGACTTGGGCCTCACCGATAAAGAGATCCGCAGTTATTTCACCGGTCCGGCACACCTCCCCTGGCACCGCATGCAGAACATTGACCGCTGGGGAGGCCCCCTGCCCATGTCGTGGCTCGAAAACCAAAAAGAACTACAAAAACAAATTGTGGCCCGTGAGCGTGAACTCAACATGAAACCCGTTTTGCCTGGCTTTGCTGGCCATGTGCCACCTTGTATCACGAGGATTTACCCTGAGGCACCCCTCGCTTCATTGGGCGACTGGGCAGGCTTCGACAGCACATGTTGGTGCAAGTTCCTTGACCCACTCGACCCACTTTACACCGATATCCAAAAGCGATTCATCGAAAAAGAGACCGAGCTCTTCGGCACCGACCACATCTATGGCATCGACATCTTCAACGAACTCATCCCGCCCAGTTGGGAGCCCGAATACCTCGCTCGCGTGAGCCGTCAGGTGTATGAATCGTTGGAAGCCGCCGATCCCGATGCCAAGTGGCTCGAGATGGCATGGCTTTTCTGGAACGAACGCCAATATTGGGAAGTCGACAACCGCATTGAAGCCTACATCACCTCCATGCCGAAAGACAGACACATCATGCTCGACTACTACTGCGAAAGACAACCCGTATGGGAACGCACCAACGCCTATTACGGCGTGCCTTACATCTGGTGCTACCTTGGCAACTTCGGCGGCAACTCCATGCTAGCCGGCAACCTTGACACAGTGAACGTGCGCATCGAGCGTGCCTTTGCCAAGGGTGGCGACAACTTTGTCGGCATCGGCTCCACGCTGGAAGGCTTCGACTGCAACCCCTTTATGTATGAATATGTCTTCGAGAAGGCATGGGACAATCCGCTCACCAAAAATGTCAACGAATGGGTGCTACGCCTCGCCGACCAACGAGGCGGCAAGATAGACCCCAACATGAGATCTGCTTGGACGCTGCTCGCCGATAGTGTGTACAACAAAGTGTCGTCTCCTGGACAAACCGTCCGCATCAACCAAAGACCCACCATGGGCAACATCGACGAATACCGTCAGTATTACATCGCGCCAACCTATAAGTACAACAATATCACTTTGCTCGATGCCTTGGATGAACTGCTGGTTGCCTATTGCACCACACGCACCCGGCATTTCGACGTGGTCAACATCACAAGGCAGCTGTTAGGCAACTACTTCAGCGACCTGTATGCCGACTACGTGAAGGCCTATCGTGAGGGCGACTATGAGAATCTGCATCAAATCGAGCAGACCATGACCAACCTCCTCGACGACACAGATGAAATTTTGGCCACGGAGAGCGCCTTCCTAGTAGGACGATGGATTCGTGATGCAAGAGCCATCGGCACCACGGAAGAAGACAAGGACTATTATGAGAGTAACGCCCGCAACATCATCACCACCTGGGGCGAAGAAGATGCCTTGCTCAACGAGTATGCCAGCCGCGCCTGGGCGGGACTCACCGCTACCTACTACGCCTATCGCTGGAAAGAATTCTTCAAGGAGGTGGACGCCGCCATCGAGGCGGGACAGCCCTTCGACGAAAAAGCCTATCACGACAGCATCTGCAAGTATGAAGGCCAATGGTGGCGCGAGCGCCTCGGCACCTTCAGCGCCGAGCCGCAAGGCGACGGCGTCGTACTGGCAAAACAGATTGCCGACAAATACCGCGCGGAGCTGGAAGAGAGATACAGAAAATAACTAAGCTACTTAAAAATAATAGCCGACCCCTGCTTTCAGATTCACCCTTTGCAAACCTTCACGAGAGGTACCAAGGTCGATGACCTCTATCGTGGTCCCATTGTCATAATTGAATTTTGACAAAGCACCCATAACGTATGAAAACTCGGCACCAATGCCTATATGCTTAGTAACCATGTAGTCATAACCGATGCCTAAGCCGATCCCGATAGTATTTCCAGACAAGGTGTATTTGTTGCCAAATTCTTCGGCTACATCTTTATAATCCATATAGCCAAAAAGTAGGTCATAATATAAGCAGTGCCTCTTGTTGTTCGAGAGCGACATCGTACCAAACGATCCACCCACAAAATTGATGGTATGCAGATTGCTGATGTCGCCTTCGTAGTAATTGCCTTCTTCGTCATAAGTATACCCCCAGGCCTTTGCTCCACCGGAGAACCGGTCATATTTGACCCCTAACGTAAAGCCGTTGCGAAGGCTGAAGTGCACACTTGCTCCTAACACAGGACCTCTCGTAAGCTTCCGAAGATAATCCTTGTAGTCATTGGAAACGTCTTTGGGTAAACTAGCCGTCCTGAAGGCATAGCCGCCTTGAATGCCGATGCGAACGTTGAAGTCTTTCTTCTCACGTTCCGCTTTCTTCTCGGCTAGGGCCACGGGATCTGCTACATAGTAAGCCAAAACATCAGTTTTTGGCAAACGGCTGAAACGTTTTACACCATTACGTTCGTAAATGAAGCTTATGTAGTTCTTACCTTCGTCCTGAATGGAGCACGGTATGGTGTCGCCTTCTTTTACAACTACATAATCATGAAATTGTTGTTGGGCATATTCCGACAACTCAGCCGGTTCAATGTCATCGTTTATGTTGAGGATATAACCCACAATTTGATGGCAGTTGCTTCCGTTCTGTCCAGGGAAACTATGCTGAAGAATCTCTATGCCGTTTCCTCCCGCCGACCTAGCTTCTTGTTTGGCGGCTTCGATGACGGTCTCCCAGTCGCAACGGGATGTAAAGCCACCGTCAACAACACTCACATTTCCGATCACTTCGGCATTTTCAGGCACCACTTGAGACAAATCATACACAGTCACTTCAGAAGTTGCATCCAAAGGAGGCAATGGCTTTGTGATTTGCTTGTGAATCTTTGGTGAGCAAGAGCAAAAACAAATGGCTAATGCACACAAAAACAATAAAGCTTTTTTCATGTCTGTTTGTTTTGAATAATACGCAACAAAAATACAAAAATTGGAATAATGCCAAAAACATGGTATTTTTGCATTGTTAAAACACGAAATCATGAAAATCACTGAACAAGATAAAGCTTTTATGCGCGAGGCCATTCGGTTGGCCGATGAAAGCGTGAAAAATGGCGGAGGTCCTTTTGGTGCCGTCATCGTGAGAGATGGTGAGATTGTCGCAGGCAGCGCCAACAGCGTAACCCTCGACAACGATCCCACCGCTCATGCCGAGGTGAACACCATCCGTCAGGCCTGCCGCAAGCTGGGCACTTTCGACCTCTCAGATTGCGTCATTTACACCTCCTGCGAACCCTGTCCGATGTGTCTCGGCGCCATTTATTGGTCACGCATCCGTCGCGTCTTTTACGCCAACACGAAAAAAGATGCCGCCGCTATCAACTTTGCCGACGACTTCATTTATAAAGAATTGGAACAACATGAAGAGCAACGGGCAGTGCCATTCATCCCCATGCTACGCAGCGAAGCATTAAAGACCTTCCGTGCCTGGCAAGAGAAGCAAGACAAAGTAGAGTATTAACCATTAATTGACATTCATGACACGCATCGAACGCATTACCAAGATGGAAGCCCTCTTCGACAAAAGCGGAGAGGTGATTAAGCGGCTGGAAACCGCCCTTGAAGACTTCGCCAAAATAGAAAACGACATCGCCAAACTGGAGGCCTATTACGACAAAGACTGGCGCAAGGACTTCGAAGCCGACGAGGCGGGTAAGCTGCCCAAGGACTTGAAGCGTGGTGTGCTCAGCGAGGACGGCATCTATGACCTGCTGTCTGATTACCAATGCTTGAAGGACCAGATTAGGACAATTGAACAAGACTAGGATGGCCTGACTGATACATTCAATTCTATTTCGAAACTACAATGCCCCAATAATAAAGTTCCAAACGAGGAAACGGAGGAACTTGCCGACGAGGAGCAAGAGTATGGTTCCCACGGGCTTGGTTTTGAAAAAGCCGAGGGCGAGGGTGAAAACGTCGCCGATGAAAGGCACCCAGGCGAGCAGGGCGAGCCAGATGCCGTAGCGGTCGACTTTCTTTTTTTGACGCTCCATGGCCTCCGGGCTGACCTTGAACCATCGCTCAATCCATTCCCAACGACCGATGCGCCCGATCCAATAGGTGGTGACGCTTCCGAGCCAGTTGCCCAAGGTGCCGACGACGAGGCAGCCGACAGGGTTGTGCGTGGCCATTAGCACAGCCACATACAGCGCGTCGGAGCTGAACGGCACGATGGTGGCTGCCAGGAAGGTGCCCAAAAACAGGCCCAAGAGACCGAGACTTTCAAGCCAGGACATTGGAGCGGAATTTTTGGCAAAATTATGGAAAAATCCTGTTTCGATTCCAATTGTCTCAAGATGTGACAGATGAACTGGTCACAAATTGTGACTGGTTGCGAAACTTGAAGCATTCCGCACCTTCCCCTAGGTGACATCAGTCCTGCCTCTTGCCGTCATAGCGGGTTTGACCCGCTATCTCCTAAACGGAAAGGGGATTCAGTTAGTTCCATTTTGGAACATACTGCATCGACAACACGGTATATCATATCGGCGCCTCGCTGAANNCTGAAGGACTTGGGCAAGAAATGGTTAGCTTTTAGTCGGATGGAGGTGGGGGGCAGATGGGTTGCGGGAGAAAATGTGATGGGCATAGAAGAAAGAACTTTCCATAAAACAGCAAGAGAAAGAAAAAACATGTCGCGAATCAGAAAAACGGAGAAATAGTTTGCTTCGATTATCGAAAAACTCGTATATTTGCAGATTAATATGGTATATTGGCGATGAAAGCATGTAATAATCAGAAATTCAAAGCAATAGACTTCTTCTGCGGAGGAGGTGGGATGACCTGTGGATTGCGACAGGCGGGAATTGATGTGATTGCTGGGGTGGATTTCGACAAGAACGCAAAATATGATTTCAACAACAAATTCTAAAATGTTATAAGCATATTATGGATAATACGTTAGTTTTGACCCAATATCGAGAAGGCGATAAATACAATGATTTTATCGGAAAGTTTTATCATTTTCCAGCAAACCAAAATAAATCGTATTTATCCATGTTTGACAATCTTCCTGTTGAGTTTTTATACTACGAACCAATAAAACAAGGAAAAGGAGAGTTTTATGGTTATGGGCGTATTGTAAAAGAACCATTCAAGGATAAAAACAACGATGGTTTTTATTTTGTTGAAATAGATGAATACAAACCTTTTAAACGTCCTGTCTCCTATAAAAACCAAGCCGGAGAAGTAATTGAATCCAAATACAACCCAAACACATACAACTCGAACAATGCTGTTAGAAGAGTATCCAAATCTTTCTTGGATGATGTTTGTTTGGACGGGCACATACTTCTCAACTTTGAGTCTGATGCGCATTTGGTAAATATCTTGGGAGAACAGTTAATCGGGTCAGAAAAAGTTGGAATTTTGGAATTAGTAAAAAACTCCATCGATGCTTCTGCAGATTATTGTAAGGTGAGATTTGAGAAAATTCCTCAACTCCAATCCGTAGATCCCAAACTGTACCAATTTGGCGAATTAACTGGGCCCATTATCATTATTGAAGATGATGGCGTTGGCATGAATAGGGAAATTATTGAGAAGGGGTGGCTTCGCCCCGCATCGACATTGAAGACAGATATTAAAAATAGACTTCGTGAGGAAAAAGAAAACGCAGAAAAATCTGGTAACATTGGAGCTTATTTGTCTATTGTGGACCAATTAAAAAAAGAACATGGCGGTAGAATCCCTCTCGGCGAAAAAGGGGTTGGCCGTTTTGCTACCAATAGACTGGGAACACATTTAATAATTAGAACAAAAACTGTTGATTCTCAAGAAGAATTGGTCCTAAAAATTAATTGGGACGATTTCGAATTCACTGACGGTACAAACAAGAATTTAAATTCCATTGGAGTTGAGTTAACAAAGGAGCCCCTTTCTCGTGATTACGGAAAAAAGAATTCGGGCACACAAATTATTATCTACGGTGGTAGAAAAGACTTTGGATTTGATGAAGAGAAAATTAAGGACATCAATAAGTCTATCATGAGACTAAACTCTCCCAATCCCAAACCAAATATCTCAAGTCCTAGTTTTCATGCTTTCATCGAGTGTCCCCAATTGATTGATTTGGAAACAAAAGAAATCTATACTGATTTTGTCCCAAATTTTAGTTTGGAAGCTTTAATCGATGGAAACGGAATTGTAAGTGACTATTCTTTGAAGTTTGTTTCCCCCGCATCTGTTCCATTACCAAATGAAGAATGGACTGATGCAGATTACGATTTGCGTACTGCAGATTATAGTTATTGGAAAAATGAACACGATGGACTATTAAGAAAACCCTCTTGCGGTTCTTTCTATATTCATCTAGACGCTTGGTATAGAGCTAAGCCTTGGATTGACGGTCCCGACCAAAAAGACATGTTGGAGTATCTTTCGGATTATGGAGGAATATCTATTTATAGAGATAATGTGATTATTTTCCCCGCAGAATCCGGAACGAAAAATGATTGGTTGGGGTTGTCGCAACGAAACATTAAACAAGGCTATAGAATATCATATTACAACATGATAGGCAATATCGAATTAGATCAATCCGAGAATATTGATTTGATTGACAAAACCAACCGCGAAGGACTAATCGAGAACCAAGCATATAAAGACCTTGCCAAGTTGGTGGAAACGGTAATACAGAATATCTTGGAGGTAAAATATATAAGTAAAAGGGACGAGTACACGAATCTGACCAAAGGAATCACCAGAGATCCCAAAAAACTTGGAGAAGCAACTAAGGCCAGTTCCGATATCATTGAAGGCATTTACGATCATTATTCGATTGAGGAAGACCCATGGAAAATTTTGGATAAATTGGGCAAATCCGCGGAAGAACGAAGAGCAGGACTTGTTAATCTGTCGGAATCCATCAAGAACCTAAAAAAAAGCATTACAATTATTGAAAGCGTTCAAGATAAACTAACAGAGCAAGCTGGCTTTGGCTTGGCGGCGGCAGTATCGATTCATGAATTGAACAAGATTGCCACCAATTTTTATATGGGCATCTCTGAACTCATAGATTCTGGAGCCAATATCCAAGAGTTTCAACTAGAGGATTTACGTTCAACATCAGAGAGTCTTCGTTCTGAATTGAAACGTCTCGGACCATTAAGGACAATTAGAAACGAAAGACCTCGTGAGTTCAAACTTTCACAAGCAATCAATTATGCTGCTGAAACATTTAAAAGCAAAAGGTTGAAAAACAACATAGATTTGGATGTGGCAATGGACGAGGATATCATTGTGTATGCTAGATACTCAACTCTATGCCAGATATTGGTTAATTTGTTTGACAACAGTGTCTATTGGCTATCATTCGTGCCAGAGAACAAACGCAAAATCTATATTAAGGTATTTAGTGACCAACGCATTGTCATTTTCGGTGATTCCGGCAAAGGAATAGATGAAGCCATAAGACCTTATTTATTTGAAGCCGGATATAGCATGAAAATTCCGCCTAGTGGATTGGGGTTATATATTTGTAAGTCATACATGAATGCCATGAAAGGTTCCATTTATGAAACTCCATCAACTAACCGGTTGTCCAACATTCAAGGTGCCCAATTCACTATAGACTTCAATCATGTTCCGTCAAGAAAGGAGGAGGATAAATGAAACACACCATATGCTTTATAGATGATAAAATTCCCGTAGCTCAGTATAGTGAGTATTTCGACGACACAGACATTATTAGTAGTTCTGTCATTAAATATCTATTGAAACAAGAAGCAACAAACTGGGATGATGTTATTGTAAAAAACATGTGTGAGAAATTGCTAAACGAACCAGAAAATTGGTCGGTAAGTGCTTTTACTTCTCCCGCATTTTATAACAATTATGTTCAAGACACTATCTATTCCCCTGATATCGTCATTTATGATTGGGATTATAATTGGGGACCCGCCGGAAACCAATCAGAAGAGTATTTATTAGAAATCCTACAGAATTCATACACGATGATTTTCGTATTTTCTGAGCAAGATAATATCGAAGAAATCAATCAGGTCGTTAATAAACCTATATTTAAACAGTATAAAAACAGGTTGATGGTCGTTGATAAAAACAAAGCCAACAGTATTAAAACGATTGTTTCTCAAATTAATAACCAAGAAAAAAGAAACTTTTCATTTGCTTACGGCCAAAAGGTTATCTATGAATCTAACAAAGCCATTAATAAAACATTATCAGACATTTCTTTGTTGTCTGTAGAAGACTACTTTGCATCAATAAGTTCAAAAGAAGAAAACGGGGAATTTGTTTTTACAAAATATGACTTCATCGAGGCCATCATGCCTCGTTATAAAAAAGAACTTTTCAAAGTAGAATGGGATGACACGCCCATAAAAAAGGTAAAACCTAAAATCCAAGAAATAAAAGCAGTTTGGGCATATCGATTGTATGATAACACACCTTCTTCTAATGTATCAATGTGCGATATTGTTAAAGATGGTAAAGGGAGTTTATTCCTAGTTGTTTCTTCCGATTGTCATATTAAAAAATTCTGGAAGAAAAATGGAGGCTTTATCACCTTAGTTCCATTATTAAGGCTGAGTTCCCAAAAGGGTAAGGAACAATTAAAACTATTATTTAGTAATCAAACTAAAATAACATCTTTAACTAATAGCCAGGCTCCGATGACAATATTACCCGCAGTTCCTGTTACTAAGTCTAGTTTTTGTGATTTTCTGCTAATTCCCAAGGGAATAAAATCTATTAAAATAAAGCGAGGGGATGATTCAAATGAAGCGGCATTAAAATATGATACTTTTACCGGATATTCAAAAGTGGCTTCTGTGTTAGACCCGTTTAAATCACCTTTGCTTCAATTTGTCATGGATAATATATCCGGATATGGCTGTCCAGACTTTCCTCCATTGATGCAAAATGACTTGAAAGATAAAATAAAGGAGGCCAGAAAATGAAGTATACCTCCATGGATTTGTTTTCTGGAGCTGGCGGGATGACCGAAGGTCTGAAGATGGCCCATTTCAAAACAAAATACGCTTTTGAAATAGACCCTATTGCGGCTATGACATATGAGCTTAACCATGAAAAAACCAAAGTGTTTACGCAAGATATTCGGACCGTTGACACAAAAAAGATACGCAAAGAGCTCAGAGGAAAAACCATCCACTTATTAGCAGGATGTCCCCCTTGTCAGGGTTTCAGCTCTATTAGAAGGCTTAACCGGAACAAACCAGTTGATGACGAAAGGAACTTCCTTATCAACGAATATGTCAGATTCGTAGATGACTTACGGCCGTTTACTATAATGCTGGAAAACGTTCCCGGTTTACAAATTTCCGAAGATTTTAGTCATGCCGTAACTTACCTTCGTCAAATAGGATATTTCATTGATTATAAAGTTCTGAATGTAAAAGACTATGGGGTGCCACAGAGTAGGAAAAGATTGGTAATGGTGGGTTCTCGGCTTGGAGAAATCAACGTGGCCAAACCCACGAATGAACATTGTACGGTCAGGTCAACCATTGCTGGTTTGCCTGAACCAGAACAATGTGATGATATGGTGCATAAAATATACCCACATCATATCCAACGCATCCAGATGATGATCAATCTTATTCCTCATGATGGAGGAAGTTTGAGAGATTTAAGCGATGAGTGGCAATTGGATTGCCATAAAGCGGACAATGTTGGCTTTAATGATGTGTATGGCAGACTAAGGTGGGACACATACTCAACAACCATTACAGGGGGATGTTTAAATCCTTCAAAGGGTCGTTATTTACATCCAGAACAAGATAGATGCATATCTGCAAGAGAGGCATCTCTGCTACAAACATTTCCTATTGATTATAGATTTCCTGTTGGTGTTGCAAAAACCAAAATAGCCTTGATGATTGGGAATGCGTTACCTCCTAAGTTCTGTATGATACAAGCCAATAATATCCGAGAACATTTGGATAATGCATTAAAGAATTGAAGACTATGGCAAAAAATAAACACAATATCAATTCATTTTTCGCAGGAATAGGAGGATTTGATGTTGCCTTTGAAAAACAAGGGTTTTCAACAAAACTGCTTTGTGAGATAAACCCTTTTTGCAACCTGATATTAAATCGCCATTGGCCGAATGTAAAGAAGGTTGGCGATATAAATGAAATCACAGGAAAAGACATTCCAGAGTCGGAGGTATGGTGTGGTGGTTTTCCATGTCAAGATATATCTGTGGCTCGGGGCGCGTCTGAAAGATTGGGGTTAAAAGGGAAACGGTCCGGCCTGTTTTATCGTTTTGCAGAGTTAATAGAAGATAAAATGCCAGAGGTCGTTATCATTGAGAATGTTGCTGGTTTATTCACGTCTAATAAAGGAAGAGATTTTGGGGTTATTCTACAAACACTTTCTGCTTTGGGATACAGTGTGGCTTGGCGTTTATTAAATAGTAGATATTTTGGGGTACCTCAATCAAGAACTCGTGTATATGTTTGCTGTTGGAAAAACAACCCCATAAAAGCATTAAGTGTAATGTTTGATAAACAAGGTGCGGTAAAACCCAAAAATGAACGAATAGACTTTATCACGGAAGAAAGCAAACCTAACGAATACCCTAAAGTTCCTAGAGTGGCATATTGTCTTGCCGCATCTTCCGGAAGACATACAGGAACCGATTGGAGTAGAACATACGTGGTGTGTGAAAACGGTGTTCGTCGCCTTTCTCCTGTTGAATCTGAAAGATTGCAAGGATTTCCTGATAACTGGACTTCTCCTTCAGATGATTCTATCAACGATGAGAATATAAACACACTTAGGTACACAGCCATTGGCAATGCTGTTTCTGTACCAGTTGTAGAATGGATTGCAACAAGGATAAAAAAACAACTTGACAACATAGACTCCAAAGATAATGTACAAGACGTATTATCAATCTATCCCGACTTTTCAAAATCAACATGGTCGGATTTATCATTATCCGAGATAGATTTTTCTGATACAACTAAAGAATTCAAATGGAAAAGAGGTGGTTTAGTATGGGCAGATAAATATTTAGAGTGCAATATTAGTCCAACTCCATCGAAAATAAAAGAGTCATCTTTGTTAGACCTAATAGAGAAATATCAGAATAACCCAATATATTTTCTTTCTCCAAATGCAGCTGAAGGAATATTAAGGCGAGTAGATGGTCAAAATAGAAGTCTATTCATGCCGCTACGCCTAGCACTTGAAAAATTAAGTTCAAAGAATATATAGAATCATGGAAACTTTCAATTTCATTACTGTTCGATTAGGGAAAGATAGCATTCCTGATATTCAGAAAATCTGTTTATCAGAAACAGGAGTTTTAGAGAATCCTTTCACAATAAATGTAAAGTGCACCCAGGTACCTGATAATTACGGAGTAGATGATTATGCATTTCTTTGGCTTGGTTCTGACAACAACAAAGGAATGCCTACACAATGGAAACAAGGTTTTAAGGCTGTCGGTCGTGTTGAAAACGTGATAAAAGGGAAAAATTACAACGACACGTCAGAAACAACAATCAAAATTGTCTATATTTTCCATGAGGCAATAAACAGAATGGATATTCTTAGAAGTGCTCCTGTTGCATATTATTGGTGTTCATCCATGCCACTTATTGGATTGGATGATCACGCTAATCAGACAATTCGTAATTTGTCCGGAAGTTCGTTTGCCGATTTAAGAGCATTCTTTTCAGCAATCGAGGCTGTGACAAATCATTTCAAGAAAGACATTCTTCAAATAGAGCCCAAATTCGAGCAGTATTTTGACTTTGAATTACCAAATCCCCAGTCCTATCCAACAGCAAAAAATCTTGATGAAATAAGTTTTATCAAGCGTCGTTCAGGAGCCAAAACTCTCCAACAAATCTTCTACGGTGCCCCAGGCACAGGCAAATCCCACAGAATCAAAGAAATTATTAAGGAACATGACATTGACGAGAAGGAACAGGTCATCCGCACCACTTTCCATCCCGATAGCGACTACTCCACTTTTGTGGGCTGCTACAAACCCATCATGAAGAAAGTACCGCAGACTTATGTAGTGGAAGGCAACGAGAAACCCGTGATGGCTGACAAAAACAACCAAGCCACAAAAGATGAAATCGTTTACGACTACACTCCACAAGCCTTTGTGCAAGCCTATACCAAGGCATGGACTACGAACGAGCCCGTCATTCTTGTCATTGAGGAAATCAACCGTGGCAACTGCGCACAAATCTTCGGCGACATCTTCCAACTCTTGGACAGAGGTGAGGACGGCGTTTCAGAGTATGAAATCAAGCCCGATAAAGCCTTGGAAAACTATCTGAGGGAGTATTTCGCTGCTTTCGAGGATGTGGACGAACAAATAAAGTCTGGCAAAATAATGAAGTTGTCTTCTAACCTCTATATCTGGGCCACCATGAACACTAGCGACCAAAGCCTCTTCCCCATCGACTCGGCCTTCAAACGCCGCTGGGAGTGGAAGTATATCAAAATCGCCTGGCCTTATAAGAAAAACGAGGATGGCTCCTTCAAGACAGATGAAAACGGAAAGAAGATACACTTCAAATATACGATTGAAGGCGGTCACGACTGGTGGGAGTTCCTAGAACAAATCAACGCCATCATCGGCAAAATGACCAATTCGGCCGACAAACAATTAGGCTATTTCTTTGCCAAGACGAAAGACGACGTCATCTCTTACGAGACCTTCGTTTCGAAAGTCTGCTTCTACCTCTGGAACGACATCTTCAAGACCTATGCCCTCGACGAACAGCAAGGCGATCTATTCAAATTCACAAAGAAAATCAAAGACAAGGACGAAAACGAGAAGGAAGTCATAGGTCATCTCTCTTTCCCCGAATTCTATGATGGTGACGGCTATGTGATCAAAGAGGTTGCGGAAGCGTTCATCGGCAACGTGATGCGGTGGGGAACCGATACCAAAAACGACAAGGCATAAATAACGCGATGGGTATGGGACAATCTATCTCGATATTGGACAAAGACTATTCCCGGTGGATCAGCGAACTGAGTTCACGTTACCGCAGCAGCCAGATCAAAGCGGCGGTAAAAGTGAATGAAGAGATGATCTTATTCTATCTTGAATTGGGCCGCGACATCGTGTTGCTTGATGCCGAAAACAAATATGGTAGTGCATTCTATGCATCGCTAAGCCGTGATCTAAAACATGCTTTGCCTGATGCTTCCGGTCTTTCCGAGTCGAACATTAGATATGCTAAACGATGCTATATCCTTTATTCCGAAGCAATTGGAAATCTTCAGCAAGTTGCTGAAGAATCTGAAGACAAGCCTTTACTTGCCCAAAGCTTATCAAATCCTCAGCAAGTTGCTGAAGAATTTGATTCGGCTTTTGCCCAAAATGTCATCTCCGATTTGTGCCATGTCCCATGGGGTCATCACATGGCAATCATCGACAAGGCGAAAGGCGACATGAAAAAAGCCTTGTTCTTCGTCCATCAGACCGTGCAGAACGGATGGAGTCGAAATATGCTGCTCAATTTTATGGGCACCGACCTATACGAACGGCAGGGTAAGGCTTTGACAAACTTCGAGCACACCTTGCCTAAACCCACAGGCGACCTGGCGCAAGAATTGACCAAAGACCCATACAACTTTGCCTTTACTGGCAT
>DBXU01000036.1:0-3709 GCA_002310075.1 Bacteroidales bacterium UBA1204
GACCTTGAAGAAGAAGCTGCTGTAATCACAAGGCAGTTTGTTTAATATAGAATAGCGGGGATGGCTTGTCTCCGCTATTTTTTATAGCATCCTGTAAACCAGCTCCAGACTCACGTACCTGCTATTCGCCTTGTAGGAACTATAAGAGATGTAATAGGGATTAAACGTGTAGTTGTCCTCCTTGTTCCAGTTGAAGATGTCGTAGGCGTTCAGCAGCACAGAGAGTCGCTTTCCGAGGAAGTCGGCACGGAGACCGCAGTTGATGCCGTAGGCGGTCTGTTGGGTGGCAAAAAGCGTCTGCGTTGGGGAGTTGTAATAAGCTGTGGCATGGACCTCGAGTTTGTCCCAGAGTTTTGCCCAGGTGCTTAGGCGCAAGTTGTAAGCCCAAAGGCTGCTGACAATGACGCTGTCCTGGGTCTTGTCGTACAAGGTCTCGATATAGGAGTCGAATACGTTGGCATCTAAGCGTACGTTGAAAGTGGCATTGGGCCGATAGGTGAGGTTGAACTCACCGCCTGCTTCAAAATATTTGTTCAGGTTGACAGGTCTGGTGTAAGGCACCACGCGTCCGAAAAACGCATCGTAGGCCACATCACTCACCTCGTTGATGGCGTGGATGGAGTTGTTGTAATAGCCCTTGATATTCACCGAGCCGAGGCCTTCCCAATATTTCGACCACGACAGCTCAAAGACATCAATCAAGGTGGGTTTTAACAAGGGGTTGCCGGTGGTGAAGCTCTCTTCTTCATAGTTGATACGCCTTGTGAAGTAGCGCATCCATGGGTAATCGGTCTTACGAGTGTAGCCGAGACTGAAATTGTGTTGCGAATCGGTGCGGTAGGAGAGGTGCAGCGAAGGCAGCAAGTGGGTAAAACTCAGCAAGGTGTCGAATTCGGGTGTGTCGAAATAGCGTGCTTTCAAAAAGACAGTCTCAAAACCCAGTCCGGGCTTCACGGTCAGTTTCCCAAAATGATGTTGAATCATGACCACGCCTGATATGTAGTCGCGACTGAATTTTCGGTTTTCGGAACGCATCCAATCTGTGACATAGCCGTCAACGCCTAAGGTGTCGTATAAACCGATGTTGTTGTCAGGCTTAAAAGTGTTGCTCAAACTGGCATATAACTCGCCGTTATCATGATAGGGATAAGTGTATTCCAACTTGGTTTCGTTGCCAATATCAACGAAATCGTTGGTTTGCCGGATGTTGCGATTTAGCAAAGGCTGGTTCTTGAACGTGCGGATCTCTCTTGAGGTGTTGCCTCCAAAGTCATAGTCTGAGTTGAGCTGCAACCCCAATGAATGTCCGGGCTTTTGAAACCGGTGGTTCCAACTCATTCCCGCGGCGCCATACGTCATAAGTTGGCGGTTGTTGTTGTAGACGCTGTATTCGTATTCTCCCACCTCGTGGATGTATTCTTTCCTATAAGTTTTGGATAGCGAAGCTGTTTTTTGAAGATTTGGGATGATGTTAAAATACACCATAAAATCGTTGTGTTCATTAGGATGGTATTCGCCTTTTAGGAAGACCTCCACACTGTAGTAACGTGACGTGTCGTCGTCTGAAACACGTTTGTAGCTGGCGGTATCCATCACACCAGCCCTTGTTTCCTGGTGGTCGACAAAGGCATAGCTGTAGCTGTTGTCGCGTGTTGTGACATTGGAGTAGGAACCTTTGAGGTTGGCGGTGAAAGCGTATTTCTCGTTGCTCTAGATATAAGATACCCATGGGGATAAAACAGGCTGGGTGTTAGATTGGATGCCCACACTCAAATGCCTTTCAGACTGTCCTTGGCTGTTGGTGATGATGTTGATGACACCAGTGTCTGTGGTAGTGGTGAAACGTGCCGAAGGGTTGGTCATCACCTCGATACGTTCGATGGATGCCGCCGACATCTGTTGCAGATAGCTCTTTCGACTTTCCTCGTCAAAATGGGAGGGCTTCCCATTGATGAAGAAAGACACCTCACTCACACCACGCAAGCTAATGTTGCCCTCTGTGTCCACCTTGATGCCGGGTACGCTCTGCAAGGCGTCCGACACAGTCCCCTTTTGCCCCTGCGGGTCGCGGCTGAGGTAATATACCACCGTTTCACCTTCGTTGACAAAGACAGAACCCTCTTGGGCGTATATGGTAAGCCCGAAAAGGCAAAGCACTAAAACGATGATAAGACGGCGGGACATAATCCAAAAACTTATTTCAGCAAAGATAATGAAATTATGATTGGAAGTGAAATAATTCGTATTTTTGTGGCTTCAAAACATACTGTCATGAAGAACGAGAAACTGAAGCAGCAAATTATTTCATACGCCCTGCTGGTATTGGGCTCGGCTCTGTTCGCCATTGGCGATGTGATGTTCGTGAATCCTTATCACTTGGCGCCTGGTGGCGTGTATGGTCTCGCCAACGTGTTCAATGCCTTGTGGGGTTGGAAAATCTCTCTGGCGGGCATCTGCATGGATATTCCATTGCTTATCATCGGCACCATAATACTCGGCCCCAGGTTCGGCATCAAGACAATTATTTCAGTCATCTTGATACCTGTGTTTACCTATATCCTTGAAACTTGGTGGGGCTATGCGCCTGTCATCCACGATGGTGCTTTCTTCGACACCGAATTGCAGTCATCGTTGTTCTTTATGGATGGTGAGGTGCAACGTTACTTCATGCCTGACTTCTTCCTGAACACGGTCGTTTCGGGTCTCATCTATGGTGTGGCCATCGGTGTCATCTTCCGTTCTGGCGCCACCTCGGGCGGCTCCGACATCATCGCCATGATTGCCCACAAATACACCAAGATCAGCCTTGGAACACTGGTGCTGATTGTCGATAGCATCATCTCTCTGACGACTCTCGTTGCTTTCGAGGATATCCGTCTGCCTATCTATTCCATCATTCTGATCTTCATAGAAAGCAAGATTATCGATCTTGTGGTGGAAGGTGTGAAGAGTTACAAGACGGCCTTCATCGTCACGGATAAGATCGACGAGGTGCGCAACTTCATCATCAATGATTTGGATCGTAGCGGTACCGTGTTCGCTGGTAGCGGACTCTATCAAGGTGCTGAGCGTAAGATGATTTATGTGACCCTCAACCGCAGCGATTTGGTCAAACTGAAGGCCAACCTCCGTTTCCTTGATCCGAATGCTTTTGTCAACGTGATAGAAAGCTCCGAAATTATGGGCAACGGCTTCAAGGCATTGCCTACTGAATAGCCTTTAGTACCTGCTCAATGGCAATAGGGAAATACGCCTGCTCTAGATGGTGGATTTTAGCCGCCAGGGAGTCAGGCGTTTCTTTTTCGTCCAAGCTGACACGGGCTTGCAGAATAATTTCGCCGCTGTCGTAAATCTCGTTGACATAGTGGACGGTGATGCCCGATTGTTCTTCCTTGGCTGCTACCACGGCTTCGTGAACGTGCTCACCATAAAAGCCTTTGCCGCCATATTTTGGCAATAAGGCAGGGTGGATGTTGACAATCTTTCTAGGGAAGGCCTTGACCAAATCCTCCGGAATCTTCCAAAGGAAACCAGCCAGCACGATGAGGTCGACATGAAGGTTCTGCAGCTCCTTGATGAAAGCCTCGCTCCTGAAGTCTTCTTTGGTGATCATGCGCAGGGGAATACCTAAATTCTTGGCTCGTTCAATGGAATAGGCTTTGGGATTGTTGCAAACCACGTTGACGATTTCAACGTCTTTGTTGTTGGC
>DBXU01000036.1:3761-4674 GCA_002310075.1 Bacteroidales bacterium UBA1204
ATCTTATGGTTACGGTTTCGTTTTTGTCCAAATCAAACCACACCAAATAGCCTTCGTCCACCTTGCGGAAATCGATGGCTTTGCCTTCCACCACGATGGGTTTGGTGCAAAGCAAGGTCAGACCCTTGATGGCTTCATTGGGGTTGGTCAATTGTATGGTTTTGTTGTCTATAATCAGGTACTCGATGCTGTTGAGTTTCTCGTAATAGCTGAGGTATTGTTCAATGGTGGTGGGTAAGATTTTCTTTTCGTCGCGGAAATGGGCGAGTTGACTTAGCGCGAAGTTGAAGCCTGGCATGGCTACTGCGGTGCCGTTTTCATTGTACTGCCAGAAAGCGCGATAAGGATTGCTCCAAGCGGGATAGACATGGGTGATAAACACATTGTGTTGGTCTACAAGGCGTTGCAGACGGATGCTGTCGAAGTAGTAATACCATTCGCGGTCTTCGTTCACCTCTAAGGTGGAAGGCGTCGACCACAGCAGGAAGTCCTTGTCGCCGCTGGGCAAAGTAGTGATTTGCCGGTTGGGCAGGGCATCGCCAAAGCCGTCGAAAGGTTGCACGAAATGACCGTCGAAGTTATGGCTCTCCATGCGGTTTTCCTCATAATAGGCATTCCAGAGGTAACGCACGCCGTTCTTTTTCCAAAGCTCGGCGGCATATTGTGGCGAGTCGGGTAGCAGGCCGTCGCAAACCAAGTCCTCGCGGTTTTTGTCGGAACCGTTGTTGTAGCCGTGGTCAATCCAGCTCTTGGTGTCGAATTGCCTTCTCATGAAGCGCATGGCCTTTGGGAACTCGCTCGGGATGGTGGTGTAAACCTCGGGTGAGTGCAGACAGATTTCAAAGCCTTGTTTTTTGATGGTTTTCAGAAGTTTATAAAACTCCTTGTCCGTCTTGATGGAAGCGACAAGTCC
>DBXU01000036.1:4739-6547 GCA_002310075.1 Bacteroidales bacterium UBA1204
GTGACGGGAATGTTGAAGTAACAGAAGCCTCCGACGGCATCTTCGGGTTTGGTGATGTTCTCGTTTCCAAAGAGTACGGCGCGATGGGTACGCAGGTCGGTCCAGTCAGCATGTTCGGTGAAGATGAAGGCTGATTGGTAGCCGTCCCAAACAGGCATGAGGCGAGGGAGGTCGTTAGGTGCGTTATGATAAATGTGGAAATCGCTTTCAAAGATTTCGCCAGCTTTGACATAACGATAGGAAATGTCTTCGAAATAGTCGCTTGTGTCATTTCGCATAGGGTAACGCAACAAAGGATGGTCGCGCCAATAGTCGATGTTGAAGCAGACAGTGCGGTGTTCAACATCAAGTTGTAAGGACGAAATGTTGGTGTTGCGGTAAGTGCATGAACAAACAGTATCTTGCTTTACAATAAATCCTTCTCTGTCAAGATAATAGGATGATTGCAAATTAACACTGTCAATGTGCTGATTTCTACGATAAACGATGATTTCGCCTTCAGGCAAGTTTTGCATGATAGCTAATCTGAGTAGTTTGACATCTTTCTTAAACTGCGTTTGGGTTTTGAATGTGTAACCTATTAAGACATTGTTGTTCCACATCGGGATCATGTGATAATGGAATTCTGCAATTGAAGGATCATTGATGGTGTCGCCTTGAGTGTTGATGTATTCCACGATCGGGAAAAAGTTACCATGCTGTATTGTTGAATCTTGAATGGTTATGATTTCAGGTTGGTAGCTTCGCAAGACATCGGCTTTGACTTCCAATTGTGCGTCATCAAAATACAACCTTTCTTTCGCTTTATTCCAAACATAAACCTTAATCTCGCTGCCTTGCGTATAACTGGCAGGGAAGTTGAGGTCAAGCTGTACTCGCGACCATTCAGCCGTTTCGTTAACATAATTCGATAGGTGATAGGCGGTCCAGTATCGGTTACGGATGGTGTCGTCGATGCTCACCACAATGTCGGCTTTGGTATGGGTGTCGGCTTTAAACAAGAATTCAAACTTGCAATTGACATTCTGATTTGGGAAATACTCGCTTGCTTTAATGACGAAGCCTAAACCATATTCGTGGATGGTGTCGCAAATGGAGACGTGGTTGCCTTCTTTTGCGCTGCTGTCGGCCTCGATGTGAAGGTTGAGCCAAGGCGCATTCATTTCTTGGCGGTTCTCAAAGTCGTTGGTATATATCTGTGCCTTGGCCATGAATGCGATAAACGTAGCCACGACAAGCAGTATGGTTCTGGCGTAAAACCTCATCGGTGTTTTATTTTCGGCAAAAATAACGTTTTTGTAGTGAATGCGGGTTTGCTTTCGGCAAAAAATTCCATGGTTCTTATTTTATTAATAAGGTGTGCTCCGAAATCGGGTTTGTTTGTCAAAGAATAAAGCCTTTGTTTACCTCGAAATTGTGTTAATTCTTCAAAAATTCTTGGTCAAAATATGCCTTTTTGGGGTGAAATAGATGGCTTTATGTCCTGTATTATTTGTTTTTTTGAAAAAATGACACTTTTTAAATTTTTGATAATCAGTATTATATAAAAAAGTTTCAAAAAAAATAAAAAAAATGTTGCACGTATTGTAAAAAGCAGTACTTTTGCACCCGCTTTCGGAAGGAACGAGGGGGAGGAACGAAGTGCGGAAGCGAAGAGATCTTTGAAAGTCTGAGGCCAGCACAAGACCAGCGCGGCGGGAGCCGCGCGAGGCAAGGAACCTGTAAAAGGAACACCAAAGAGAACATCGAGGCGGAACCCGAGATTCAGAGAAAACAAATAGCAAAGACAATAGTACAACGAAGAGTTT
>DBXU01000062.1:0-236 GCA_002310075.1 Bacteroidales bacterium UBA1204
TGATAATCAATGTGTTGATAGAATGGATTACAAACTTTTTGATGTACAAAAAACTTGTTTTCCCTCTTTCGGGGTAAGAAATTCTGTGTATTTTTGCAGCCACGAACTAAAAAACAAGATAAAATGAACAACAAGAAACTCTATCGTTCGATGGCCGACAAGAAGCTCTGCGGCGTGTGTGGCGGACTTGGCGAATACTTTGAGGTGGACCCCACCTTGATCCGTCTTTTATGGGT
>DBXU01000062.1:318-4588 GCA_002310075.1 Bacteroidales bacterium UBA1204
CAGAACCAACTAAACGGAAGAAAATCGCGTGTCGAAGACACGCTATCCCATTATCCCCATACGCGCAGTGTGGGGGCGTGCGTCCTACACCGCCCTGCTCTCCACACTGCCCGACTCTCCAAGCCGCGTGTCGAAGACACGCTACTAGTCATCTCGTAGAAAGTATCGCTCGTCGATACTGACTCCGTTCTCCGTCAGGAACTCTCGATGCTCCTCGGCAAAAGTCTTCTTTCGGTGATGTTCCTTTTGCTTCATGATATAGCCTACGATCATGTCTTTGTCGCGCAAGCTGTAGCTGAATCCGGCATATTCTCGTCCCCAACCACGAAAGTCTGGGAAATGTGAATTTGCTTTCAGCCACTTGCTGCTGTCTGTCTTCACTCGCTGCACGAATGAAGCTAGTGACAAGTATGACGGCAAGGATACAAACATATGTATATGGTCTGCTATACCGCCTATGCGGTAGGTCTGGCATTTCTGATTCTTCGCTATGCCATAGATGTAGGCGTATAGTTCCCTCTCGTGTTCTTCGTTGATGGTGGGTTCGCTTCGGTAGGTGCGGATGACGATGTGGTAGTATGATGTTGTGTGGCTCATGGTGATGTGTTTTGTGGGCCCCACACTGCATGTGGGGTAAATAGGATGGCGTGTCTTCGACACGCTTTCTTTGGTTTAGTCCTCCTCTTGTGTTGGGTTGTCGAAGAAGTGTTCACGTTTTAGTTCGGCGAGTACGGCTTTGATTTCACCGTATTGGTATTCTTCGCCGAGTACATCTTTGGCTGCTGTGAGATTGGGATCGAAGGTTGATTCGAAATAGTCCAAGATTTCGTTATACTTTTCTTTGCCAATAAATTGAGATGCATCAATCAGGCCTTGCTCCACCAAATGCGCCAAATGGCTGTAAATTGTGCTGGTGACAAAACCTCTCTCTCTGGCGATAGCCTCGACCGACATACCATTGTCGAACATCGATTTGGTGACAAGGTAGGTTTCGCCTTTTTGTTTCTTCATAGGCTCTTCAGGCATTTCACCAAGGTCGGCAGCGTCAGGGTCTCCACCCATGAAGCGTAGCACGACATCGAGGATTTCGGCACCGAATAGCTTTACCTTTTTGACCCCCATGCCTTTTACTTCTTTCAGTTCGGAAAGAGTAGCTGGTTTTGCTTGGGCAATGGCTCTTAGGGTAGTGTTGTGTGCAATGGTAAAAGCAGGGACGTCAGCGTCTTGCGCTTTTTGTAGTCGCCAAGCTGACAAAGCTTTATAAAGCGGACTCTTGTCCATGACATCGTCCTTGATTTCCACCTTCTTCTTTCCGCTTTTATCTGTTTCGAGGGCTTTCACCGACTTGGTCTTTTGGTATTCCCTTACCGTGAAGCCGTCTTTACAAGTTTCCAAACAGCAACCTTTCAGATAGATGTCTTCTTTGAGCGACCTCAATGCTTCGGTGAGTTGCTCATTGACGGCTTGGTTGTCGGTCTTGAAAGGCAAGTCGAATAGACCTTTGGCGATGGCTTTCAAGTGCTCGTCGAAGTAGGCTATTCCTTTTATTAATCGTTCTTGCAAGGTGGTGTTTTGTTCGCACGAAGGTGCTTGGTCGTGCAGTTTTCGAATCTGGTCTTCGAATTTGATGCCGACCGAACACAATTCTTCATGTATCTTGTTACGCCGCTGTGAGAGGTCCAGGATCATCGCGCTTTCGAAGAGGGTGTCGTTATCGTAAACCGCCTTCATCAGTCGGCCGAAGTCCTTGTAGATGCCGTCGAAGTCGATGAGTTCGAGCATGGTCTCCAGTTCGTAGTCGTGACGCAGTTGGTCGACTTTCTCTTGTGTGGGTTCCTTCTCGGGAAGCATTTCCACAAACTGGTTGACGGAATAGTCGTTGACCAAGGCATTGGAGTTGATGCGCGTCTTCAACACGAGGCCTTCCAAGGAGGTGCAACGGCTGAGGGCGACGTAGACCTGTCCGTGGGCGAAGGCCTGCCCCGCGTCGACGATGACCTTGTCGAAAGTGAGGCCTTGGCTCTTGTGGATGGTGACCGCCCATGCCAAACGCAAAGGTATTTGGGTAAAGCTGCCGATTTCCTTCTCTTCGATATCCTGGTTCTCAGCATTGATGGTGTATTCCATATTCTGCCATGTCAGCTTCGGCACGGTGATGCGCTCACCATCGCTCAACACGGTGACGGTGCCTTCCTTTTCATCATAGCCCACCAACCGTCCGATCTTACCATTAAAGAAAGCCTTTTCAGGGGTGGGGTCGTTTTTGACAAACATCACTTGTGCCCCGACTTTCAGCTCCAATTCTTCTTTGGTAGGGTAGGTGTTCTCGGGGAAGGTGCCATGGACTTCTGCATTGAAAAACAAAGGTTTCTCCTGAATGGCAGCCAGTTTCGACTCATTGATCTGGTCTGCTTGGTAGTTGTGGGTGGTCAGGGTGATGTAGCCTTCCTCGTCCTTGGGCACGAAGCCCGGTTTGAAGCGGCTGTTGAGCACCCTTACGCAATCGGCATCCATTTGGTTGTTGCGTACCTTGTTCAACAGGGAGATGAAGTCATCGTCATGTTGGCGGTAGATATGCTCTAGTTCCACGCAAACGTAAGGTGCTTTTTTCAGCACTTGGCTACCGAAGAAGTAGGGCGTATCGTAATAGGGTGACAGCACTTCCCATTCTTCGGGCTTGGCCACGGGTGCCAGTTGATGCACATCGCCAATCATCAACAATTGCAACCCACCGAAGGGTTTCTGCGAACGACGCACACGGCGCAACACCGCATCGATGGCATCCAAGACATCTGCGCGAACCATACTGATCTCGTCGATGATGAGCAGGTCGAGGCTGCGCATCAGGTTGATTTTCTTCTTGTTGAGTTTTTGGTATTGCGCAGCCAATGTTTTTGCATTGTAGCCTTTGCCCAATGCGTTTTCAGGTAGTTGCGGTCCAAAAGGCAGCTGGAAGAACGAGTGGATGGTCTGTCCACCAGCGTTGATGGCAGCCACGCCAGTGGGAGCCACCACGACCATGCGCTTGTAGGTCTTCAGTGGCAGGTTCTTCAGGAATGTGGTCTTTCCTGTGCCTGCTCTTCCTGTTAGGAAGATGTGCGCGTCGGTGTAGAGCACCAGTTCCTCAACGAAGTCAAGTTTTTGGTTTGTAAAGGTTTGCTGCGCCATGTTTTGGATTGCGTTCATCGTGCTAAAGTAGGGAATATTTTTCATTTTTATGGTGGGGTATTATTTTTTCCGTTGCAAAGATGCATCTCCCTTAAAGATAAACCCGTTGAACAAACGTTTGTAGTCGAAAGCAGTCGTTTGTTGTCGTTTGCTGTCGGGTAGATTTCAGAAATTCAGTGAGATACAAAGAATTGGATTAATAAAGGCATTTCCAATAAAACATTTTACTATTTTTGTAGGCTCTATTTGGATTCATCATTAAAACTATATCCTATGAAAAAAGTATTCACTGCAATCATGGCTTTGGCCCTCGTTTTTTCTTTCGGGAAAGCCAACGCTTGCACTAATTTTTTGATCACCAAAGGTGCCTCGACCGATGGCTCATGTATGATCTCTTATGCTGCCGACAGCCATGTGCTGTATGGTGAACTCTATCACTATCCTGCCACTGACTGGCCAGTTGGTGCCATGCTCGATGTGTATGACTGGGACGGTGGCATGTATCGTGGCCAAATCCCACAGGTGGCTCATACTTACAATGTGGTAGGCAATATGAATGAATGGCAACTTGCTATTGGTGAGACGACCTATGGCGGCATAGAGAGCCTCTGGGAGAGCCCTGGCATCATCGACTACGGTAGCTTGATATACATCACCTTGCAGCGCGCCAAGACCGCCCGCGAAGCCATCAAGTGCATGGGCGAACTGGTGGCCAACTATGGTTACGTCAGCGAAGGTGAGTCATTCAGCATCAGTGACACCGAAGAGTGCTGGATTCTTGAAATGATTGGCAAGGGCAAGACCAACAAAGGCGCTGTATGGGTAGCCCGCCGCATCCCCGACGGCTATGTGAGCGGTCACGCCAACCAAGCCCGTATCACCACGTTTCCCTTGGCTTCGCGCAAGTGCAAGACCAGCATTACTTTCAAAAACATTGACAAACTTCTGAAAGACCCGAACATCGACTGTGTTTATGCTGACGATGTCATCAGCTTCGCCAAGCAGGCCAAGTTGTACAACGGTCCGGACGATAAGTTCTCCTTTTCCGATGTCTACAACCCCGTTACCTTCGACGGCGCCCGTTTCTGCGACCTCCGCGTGT
>DBXU01000062.1:4611-5697 GCA_002310075.1 Bacteroidales bacterium UBA1204
AACATGAAGGACTATTGGGGCTATGCTACGGGTCGCGACATTAAACGTGTACAGCCATATACGGCCAACATGTGCCAGACCCCTGACAACTTCCCGACCAACCGCATGCCTTTGTGGGTGAAGCCCAATAAGAAGGTGAGCGTGCTCGATATGATGGACTTCATGCGCGACCACCTCGAAGGTACCGACCTCGACATGTCGCAAGACGTGGGCGCTGGTCCGTTCCACTGCCCCTACCGCTGGCGTCCCATGGACTGGGAAGTCGATGGTGTGACTTACGTGCATGAGCGCACCACCGCTACCCAGCAGACAGGATTTAGCTTTGTAGCCCAGAGCCGTGGCTATTTGGAATGGCCCATCGGCGGAATCATTTGGTTTGGCGTTGACGATACCGACAACACTGTCTACTGCCCAATGTACACCTGCATGACCGAGATTCCCGAGTGCTTCCGCGAAGGCAATGGCTCGATGAGCGAGTGGTCGGAGACCTCCGCTTTCTGGACCTTCAACCAGATGAGCAACTGGGCTTATACCAAGTATGACTACATCCACCCTGAAATCCGTAAACGTCAGCGTGAAATGGAAACCAACTGGGTGGAAAAAGCCATTCCAGAGCTTGACAAGCGTGTGATGACCATCAAGGGTAGAGAGGCTCAAGCGCGTGAGCTGACACAATTCTCTTGCAACCAAGCCAATAAGATGACCCAGTCATGGAAGAAGTTTTATCAAGAATTGTTCATGAAGTATATGGACGGCAACCTCAACACCGCCCAACCCACCCAACCCGGTAGCAAATACACGCCCATCAAGAGCGAGCACCCCAAGTACAGCGACGAATACTATCGTATCCTCATCGAAAAGACGGGTGACAAATACAAAGCCTATTAAAAGTTTAGAGTTTAAAGTTTAGAGTTTAGAGATATGACAAACCCGGAAGAAGAAAAAGTAACGGAAAAGAAGTCGCTCAATTTCATTGAAGCGAAAGTGGAAGAAGATCTCGCCAACGGCAAGAACGGCGGACGCGTGCAGACACGCTTCCCCCCAGAGCCGAACGGTTACCTCCACATTGGCCACGCCAAGGCCATC
>DBXU01000072.1 GCA_002310075.1 Bacteroidales bacterium UBA1204
AAGGCTCTGATGAGTTTTCGCCTTTGGTTGGCCTTCATCTTTGTCTTCAGCGTGAAGGTGCCAGAGAGGGTGAGCGACTTAGGCGGTTCCGGCTCGGTCTCGATTTCGATGTCATCTATTGGCCTCGGTTTAGGGGCGATTTCAGTCAATGGTGTGGCTTCAATCATCCGTCCTGTCTCTTTGCTGATCAGGAAGGCTTGGACTTTGCCAGGCTGGTAGTCGATTGGGAATTTTGGAGGCATGGTTTATTCTCCTTTCGTTATTTGGGTTGGGCGATTAGCGTTTAATTGCGTCGTATAAGCCTCTCTCATTTCTCTTATAAAGCGATACGGTAATTGAATATCCTTCATGGCGAAGAGAAAAGCGTCTCCATTTTCTATAGAGAATGTATGCGAGCAGTTTGCTGTTTGTAGCAATCTGACCGTCACATGGAATGGCAGCTGAGCTGACACCAATAAATTTTCGGCTAACCACGATATACTTCCGTTCTTTAATTGTGTCGGCTATTTCTATGCCTTGTTCGTTTATTTTTGTCATTGGTTTGTTCTCCTTTCGTTAGTATTCAGTTCCGCAGTATTCGCATGTGTGACCATGGAGCGGGGCACCGCATTGGGAGCACACACGCGGCCTCTTTTCAGGCAAGGTAACTTCAATGTCTCCTGTTATCCCTCGGGCAGCATTGCCCAATGCTCTTACGGCCTCAATTATATGATTGAGTGGAAGTATCGCTTCGTTGTCACGAACTCTTACAACTGTCGGTGGTGTTAGCTTTCCCATTGGTCTATCATGTTTAATTGATTACATTGTAGTTCCTGAGCTGCAAACAGCTTTTGGTCAAAATCGAAATCTGTCTTGAAGGCTTGGAACCGCTTTTCTTGTGATTCGTAATACTCTTTGTCAATCTCGGTACCGACAAAATCGAAGCCGAGTTCATAGGCCGCAATACGGCTGGAGCCGGAACCAAGGTGAGTGTCAAGGATGGAGTCGCCAGGCTTGCAGAATTTCTGTATCAGCCATAAATAGAGTCTCACCGGCTTTTGTGTCGGATGGATTCTTTCCACATCGTTCCTTCCTCCAGTGCAACCAATATGGACTATCTTTGACGGGTAGTCGAAGGAAGTCCAGGCATACTCAACCTGCGAGAAGTTCTCCAAGGCTTGAAGTTTGTCCCAGCAGACAAAACATCTTGTGGGTGGCAGTCCGAAATAGTTGCCGCCAAAGATGATTTGATTTTTGCTGACACGGAACAATTCTTCAAAATACGACCTTGATGGCGGGTTTAAGTCCCATTCAGTATTCATAGTGACAAAAGCACTGTTGGCATAATGCCCGCCCCCCTTATCGAAACGATTACGCTTCAGCCTTGATGCGGTACTCTTGTATTTGCCCCAACTGCCCATATTCATATTGGGGGCATTGATGCCATACGGAGGATCGACAATGGCGATATCAAAGGCATTGTCTTTCAACCTGGCCATGTAAGCCATGCAGTCCATATTGTATGTGGTGCTGATCATGCTCTAATACATTTAGCAAGTGTCTCGACCAACGCCTTGGCCATGTTGACCTCCACAGCGTTGCCGATGAATTTCTTTTGTTCGCTCTGGGTGCCGATGAGGACATAGTCCGAAGGGAAGCCCATGATGCGTTTCAGTTCGTCCACCTTCAGCATCCTCATGCGGATGTCGACGATGTTATACAAGGCCATGAACTCCTTTATCTTGACGGTCATCGGCGAGTCGTCCTCGAAGATGGCAATGCCGACACCCTCCTTGGTGGTGACGAGATAGGGCGGCATTTTGTCCATGCGGGCAATGAGGGTGAAACAAGGCTGGTCGATGCTTCCACCGGCACTGTCGAACTGCGGGTTCATGAGGTACTGCTTGACCGACACCAATTTCTGCTTGGGTGTTGGCATCACGGTGGGATTGGGTTGGTCAAGGCTGGAGAGTTGGCCGCCTGCGCCATACTCATTTTGGTAGAACTGCGTGGTGACCAAGGCAACACGATCCTGGGCGGGGATGGTCGGCGCCGGCCTGTCAATCGGGGTGCAGTTGTCGCCGTTGCTGTAATAGGCCGTGATGAACGACTGGTTGCACTTGCAAGTGAGTGTTCCGGCAGGCTGGTCTACGCTGGTGTTCTTGCTGGCGGGGTCGCCGCTGAAGTGTTTGCTGAGGAACTGCACCTTGGCGAATCCAAGGCGGTTCTGGACGGCCACGGTTGGGCTTGGCTCGTCAGTGCCAGGCGCGACATATTCGCCCCTTTGGTTCATCGAGTTGTACTTCACGAGGAAATTGTCTTTCCCGTGAGCCACAAACTTGATCAGTCCGGCATAGATGCGTTTGAGTGTCTTTTCACACAAGGGTTTCTTGCGGGTGAAGATGCTCGTGCCTTCGTCGTCGAGGTCGAGCACTTCGAGCACGGGCTTCCATTTGTGATACATCATGTCGCCAAAGATTTCCAGTCCCTCGTTGCCGTTTTTGGCGTAGGTGGCCACAGGGAACACCAC